>NZ_JBLUNZ020000060.1:0-32004 GCF_048061935.2 Leucobacter sp. BZR 635
CCGCTGACAGCATGCAGCTGAAGCAGGCTGCAGAGGGCATCACAAACCTCTTCTTCCAGGGCGGCATCGAGGGCGAGGCATACCTCGGCAAGTACATGGGCATCCCCGCGAACCTGCTGCGCAACCCCAACAACGGTGCACCGAACCTGACCTTCGCGCTCATGGGCGGAATCAAGAGCGAAGAACTCACGGGCTTCTACGCGAACGGCAACCTGAGCATCCCGATGTTCATGCGGAGCATGCATGTCACCGAGGCTGACTCGGCGACGGCGATGGCCGCAGTCAAGGCTGCCTTTGAAGGCCAGGGCTTCGGCATTGGCGAACTCAAGCCAATCATTGGCCAGGGGCTCTACGTGACCCACGACAACCCGCTCACCGCGATGCAGTTCGCGAGCTACCAGGCCACGATCAACCACAACCCGGCGGCCTTCGACGGCCCCACGGCGCTCAGCGATATTGTTTACCCGCTGGGCACCACGGGCGGCACGCTCGCGAGTAACTTCCGCAACAAGATGACCGCGTTCGGCGCAGTGATCCCCGGCAACGAGCGCTGGTGGCACACCGCCAACGAGCGCATGGGCGTCGAGTCTGCAGTGCAGATGACGAAGATGATGGCAGACGCCATGCTTGAGATGGCGCGCTACTCGGGCCCAGCCGGTGCACAGTTCATGTGGGCCGACATGGAGGGCCTGAACGCGAACCGTTCAGACCTCGATCTGCTCGATGTCACCGTCGGCACCTTCGAGGATGCGTCTGCAGCCGTGAGCGCAGATCACCTGGATTCGCAGGCACTCCTCGGTGCGACGTCGTTCAACATTCCGATGTGGGACGGCCGCGGTAACACGACCAAGTCGGCTGCGGCCTACGAACTCGGGCACGCGCCCGGCGGCGTCTACCTGCCGCTCGACAACCCCGAGTACCTCGAGAGCACGTATGTTGCGCCGATGCGGCTCGAGTTCAAGGTCGATCGCCCCGCGCACATGAACGACGAGGCATGGGCAACGTTCGTTGAGGGTGGCTACGGCGACTTTGAGTTCAGCATCGTCGTTGACGGCAATGCCGTGAAGCTCGCTGTCCCAGAGGGGCAGAACGCCGAGGACTTCTTCTCGTCGCGGACGGCAGAAACGAACCCGAACGCGATCTACCTCTCGGCAAACCTTGCGATCACCGACGCCGAATACACGGGCGTCGAAACCGTCATGGCCGACTCGAAGACCGACATGTACACGGTGAACCCCGAGTTCTTGAAGACGAACGAGGATCCGTTCCCCGAGCGCGGCGCAATTGAGAAGCGCGGCTTCTTCACCTTCGGCGACGGCGCGAAGAACGCTGAGTTCTCCTCGCCCGAGGCGGTCTATGTTTCCGTGGACAACGCGGTCATCGACACCAAGGTGTCGACCGACGTCGTTCGGGCGGGCGCGCAGAGCAAGCTCACCATCTCCATCACGGACACCCACATCGACGGCACTGAGTCAGTGGAGTCCGAGACGTTCACCATCGATGGTGACAACGTCGCAGGCAGCTACACCGTGGGCGACCGAGAGGTGCACGTTGACTCCAAGGGCAACGTGCTCGCCGAGAAGCCGGAGACGACGATCACCGTGCGCGATTCGAAGGGCAACGTCTTCGAAGGCGCAACCGTCGACGCGAATGGCAAGTGGACCATCACGAGCAAGGTGCCCTGTGGCGAGACACTCACGGCGATCCAGCGCACCGGCGACGGCCCCGAATCCGAGGCGGCCGCACCCTACAAGGCAGAGGCCTGCGAGGACGACGGCGGCAAGGGCCCCGGCGACGGTGACGGCTCGGGCAAGGGCGATGGCGATGGCTCAGGCAAGGGCGACGGCAAGGGCGACGGCAAGGGCGACGGCAAGGGCGATGGCTCGGGCAAGGGCGACGGCTCAGGCAATGGCTCGACAGGCGGCAAGGGAACCGAGAACGGCGGCGACGTCGCGGCGACCGGCGGCTTGCCCATGCTCGGCATTGCAAGCGGAGCGGCGCTGATCGTGCTGCTTGGCGGAATCGTGCTGGTACTGTCGCGGCGAAAGCTGCGCCAGTAACTGAGCGCTGACCCATGCGGGCGGGGCGGGAGATCCTGACGGATCTTTCGCCCCATTCGCGTCTGCGGGCGGCGGCAACTCGCCAGAGCGGGCTCACCGTCCGAGCGCACGCGCCCTGTGCAGGACTACTCAGGCCGGAGTGATGGCCCGCGCAGGCATGCCAAGTGCGAGATACTGGTGGGTGGCACGTTTTGGGCCCGCACACACCTGGGAGGGCACACACCATGGACCTGTTGGCATCGAATGATTCCCCGTTGAACCGCTATGGATCGCTTGATGAGGCGCTCGTACACCGGCGCGCACCCGTCGAGAACCGGGTGTTTCTGAAGACGCTGCTGAACCGCATGCCGATCGACAAGCTCGTGCGCGCAGATGGCGGCATCACCGTGGTACGTGCAGACGACGCCCCTGACATCTACGTGCGCAAGGGATACACGGTCGGCTTCCAGACTGAGGACGAGATCATCGCGGTCGTAGGGTCAGAGGCCGAGCGCTGGGAGAGCCGGCGTCGCCCGGGCACCTGGGCTGTTGATCACCCGATGTACGGGAAGGGCCCGATCATCGAGGCCGAGGAGCTCGCCGCTGAGCGCGGCCCGGTGAAGCCGTCCCGTGCGAAGCGCACGGCCAAGCCCAAGGCAGAGCCCAAGGCGAAGAAGCCGGTCGTGCAGGAGCGCGTGCAGCCGGTCTGCCCGAACTGCTTCATGATGATGGCGCTGTCGGGCGTCTGCGGCAACTGCTCGTAGCTCGACGGTGCGCGGCTGAGTCGCTAGCTGGTTGAGCCGCTAGCTAGCCGAGCGGCTGAGCCGCTAGCTAGCTGGCCGAGTCACTGAACCGCCGAGCCGCCTCCCGGGCGGTAGACTCGTGGGGTGCCTCCGCGTTCTCCGTTGCCCCAGCGCCTGGGCCTCGACCCCGCGTGGCTGAGCACGGCCGCCCGCGAGGGCGAGCCGCCGCGCGAGTGGGCGTCGCTGCGCGACTGGCTGCACTATCGCGTCGGGATGCACGTCGACGTCGACGCGTTCATCGCGGAGGGGCGCTTTGTGACCCAGTCGGGGGACCCGGTGCTCGCGGAGGATCCGTTCCGACCGAACCGTTTCATCTGGTTCTACCGTGACCTGCCCGACGAGGCACCGGTGCCCGGCACTGTGCGAGTGCTCTTTCGAGACGAGCGCATCGTGGTCGTCGACAAGCCGGCATTCCTATCGACGATTCCGCGTGGCCGGCACGTGCGCGAGAGCGTGGTTGTGCGGATGCGGCACGAGCTCGGCCTTCCCGAGCTCACCCCAATGCACAGGCTCGACCGTGTCACGTCGGGTGTGCTGCTCATGGCAACCGAGCGCAGGTGGCGCGGTGCCTACCAGTCGCTGTTCCAGTACGGCGAGGTGACGAAGACCTACCGGGCGGTCGCCCCGATCTGCGATGACGTCTCACTGCCGACGACGGTGCGCAACCACATCTTCAAGCAGCGCGGCATCATGCAGGCTGAGGTCGTTGCCGGGGCTGAGCCGAACTCTGAGTCCCTCGTGGAATTCGAGCGGGAGCTCACCGCGGCAGAATCGGCGTTACTGCCCGACGCTCCCGCGCGGCCCCTCGGCGTGTACCGGCTCACGCCGCGAACCGGGAAGACCCACCAGCTCAGGCTGCACCTCTGCGGCCTGGGAATTCCGATTGTGGGAGATCCGCTCTATCCCGTCACCCGTGACGTTGCGGTCGATGATTTCAGCACGCCGCTGCAGCTGCTCGCGAGCGAACTCCGGTTCACAGACCCTGTCGACGCGAGTGAGCGAGTGTTCACGAGCGAGCTGCGCATTCCACTCTCCTCAAACGAGTAGGGCCCGGACACGGTCGGCTGAGGTGATACACCAGTGTGGTGCACTCAGGGTTCACCCTGTCGACAGACCGGCTACACAGGCTTACGACTCAGCGGGCTCCCAGGCTTTGGAAAAGAGTTTGTGACGAATTCGACGCTGGGAACGACCCACTTGTAGAGCGACGTTCTTCGCTCGCAACGACGGCACGGCCGTACTGGCCGTGCCACCACAAGTGGAGGTACTTCTGATGGCTACCGAAGAGAAGAACACAACTGCTGCAGCTGCCGAGGCAGGCGCACCCGCCCAGCGCGCGGCGCAGGCCACCGCGGGCTCGTCACGCGTCGATCGCGTGCAGTACTCAGCGAGCTCAGCTGGCGACTCGGCTTCTGCTGGCCGCACCACCGTGGCCGAGGGCGTTGTCGCAAAGATTGCCGGCATCGCTGCCCGCGAGGTCTCCGGTGTCTATGCGCTCGGGGGCGGCGGCGCACGTGCGCTCGGCGCGCTGCGTGACGCAGTCAACGCGACCGACCTCACGCAGGGCGTGAAGGTGGAGGTCGGGGAGACCCAGGCAGCAGCCGACATCACCATCGTCGTGGACTACCCGGCTCCGATTCAGGATGTCGCCGAGAACGTGCGCAGCGCGGTCGCCGGTGCCATCAGCCGCATGGTCGGGCTCGAGGTTGTCGAGGTGAACGTCGACGTGAACGACGTCCACCTGCCGAGTGACGACTCCGAAGACGACTCCGAGTCGCGCGTCTCATGAGTGCCACAGTGACCGGGGCGCTGGCCGGCGCAGTGCTGGCCTTCGCCGGACTCATCTTCGGTTTCTGGGGCTTCCTACTCGTCGCACTCCTCATGGGTATCGGCGCGACCGTTGGGCGCATGCTGTCTGGTGAGCTCGACGTCCGCGCGCTTGCGGGGGTCTTCACTGGCAGGCGAACCTCGTCATGAGTGCCGCGACCGTTGGAGCGCCCAGCCACGCGACGGTCGATCCCACGCCCGCGGTACGGGGCGCCGTGCGTGTCCGGCCGAAGGCGCTTGAGAAAGCAGTCAGGGAGGCCTCCGCCGACATGGCGGGAGCACCCAGGAGCGACGTGAACGTCGACATCGCCGAGTGGGGTGGCGGCCTCAATGTCCGCATCGCGACGAAACTGCCCATCCCAGGGTTGGAGCAGAGCGAAGCGATCAGAGCCGAGACGCCGATCCTGGATCGCGTGCGAACGATGCAGGTCGCCCTCGCGCACGAGCTGGCCCGGCTGACCGGGCGAGACATTCGACGCGTGTCGGTCACCGTGACCGGCGCGATCATTCCGGAGCGAAAGCGGGTGAGATAGATGACCAACGCAGTGCTCTCACGTGTTGTGCGCAGGGAGATGCACTCGCCGCGCACCGCACTGGCCGTCATCGTGCTCGTACTCGCGGCAGCCGTGGCGGTGTACGCCTTCATCGAGATCGTGCTGCAGCTCCTGGGCTCGCAGCCGCTACTCGTCGCCCCCAGCGACGCGTTCGCCTGGCTCGTGGACCTTCCGGCCAACGAGTCGGCGGCCGGAATCGGCGCGGGAGCAGCGATCGTCGCGGTGATCGGGTTGATCCTCCTCGCACTCGCGATCGCGCCCGGGCTGCGCTCCAAGCATCAGCTTGGGGATGCGGCACACGCGGTCGTCGTCGACAACGGTGTGATCGCCTCGGCGATTGCCGAACGCATCAGGCGAGAACTCGACCTGTCGAAAGACGGTGCGACCGTTGGTATCGGACACCGCAGCGCGGACGTGACGGTGCGGCCGGAGCCCGGCCAAGAGATCGACAGCTCGCAGGTGCGAGCGATCGCCGAGGCCGAACTCGCCGGCTACGGGCTGGTGCCCGCGGTGCGGGTGCGTGCCCGGGTCCAGCCGACCGCGGAGCAGGGAGGTGCCAGATGAACGCCACAAATCGCGGAGTGAATCGCGCCGTCTTGCTCGTCGTCGGGGCCGTATTGCTCGTGGCCGGCGCGGCCGCGCTTCTCGCAGTCGTGTGGCCGGCTGCCGCCGATCTCTGGCAGACGAGCATGACGAACGCAGACACGTGGCTGCGAGACACCGAGTCGAGCACGCGCCTACACGAGTCGACGACGGTGAGCTGGCTCGCCATTGCCGCGCTCGCACTGCTGCTGGCAATCGTGGTGGTCGCGGTCGTGATCATCTCGAGGCTTGGCGGTGGTCGAAGCACCACGGTAACCCGGGCAGAGGCGGCCGATGGGCCGGTTGGCGCAGTGACGATCGCTCACGGCTTCGCTGCCGACGCACTCACCGACTCACTCGCCAGGCACGACGAGATTCTTGCTTCGCGCGTGAGCGCGGGACGAGTGCAGGGCGAGGACGTGCTCCATGTGAGTGTGACCCCGAGACAAAACTCCTCACCCCTCGAAGTCGCCGCGCTCGTGAGTACGCTCATCGACAACCTCGCGCTGTTGACGGGACGGGAGAGCCCGGCCTTCGTCTCGATTCACTCGGGTGTGCGATCGCGGCTCGCAGCCGATAAGTCGCGAGTGCAATAGCTCGCTCGGAGACGACTGACAGAAAGGGGGGAAGCACGATGTGGAAGAACCTATTCATCGTTGCGATCATTGCGACCGCAACCTACTGGGTAGGCGTTGAATCGGCGAAGTCTCGCGGAAAGAACTACGAGGACCTTCGCCACCAGATTGAACGTCTGTGGACAAGCCCGGAAGCGAAGAAGGCGAGACGTAAGCGAGCGAAAAATGCTCAACGTTCCGTCAAGAAGGCCCAGAAGCAGCTGTTCGGCACCTAGCCTTCGCCGCAGGTCACACGCAGAACCTCCCCGCCACCCGGGGACTCAACAAATAAAGGAGAAGCACATGAGCGCAGAAGACAAGATCAAGGCTGCAGCTGACAAGATCACCGGCCAGGTCAAGGAGACCGTCGGAAAGATGACGGACAACGACAAGCTCGTCGCTGAAGGCAAGGCCGACAAAGTCAAGGGCGAGGCGAAGGGCGGCGTCGAAGACGTGAAGGACGCCTTTAAGAAGTAGCGGGAATCGGGTGGGGCGGAACGACCTCCGCCCCACCTCCCAGACACACATCATCGACAGAAAGACACACCAATGGGATTTTTCAGCTTTCTCTTCCTCGGCCTCATCGCCGGGGCCATCGCAAAACTCATCCTCCCCGGAAAGCACGGTGGATCCTGGTTCGTCACGCTGTTGCTCGGCGTCGTTGGTGCGATGCTGGGCGGCTGGCTCGGCGGACTGATCTTCAACGTCAGTCTTGAAGGATTCTTCAACCTGTCTACGTGGGCGCTCGCGATTGGCGGCTCGATCATCGTGCTGCTGATCTATGGGATGGTTACCGGCCGGAAAACAAAGAGCTAACGACTGGTGAAAAGGCTCGCGGGTCTCGACCAGCAGAGCGAGGATGAAGGTTGGGGACGGCACCGCAGCTGTCCCCAACCCCTCCAACTGGAGGGACCCTTCGAGCGAGGGAGCGACGGATGAACGATGACCAAGGTAGAGACGCCCTCGAATCCGCAGATGATCGGATTCTTGCGGGCCGTGCCGCCGACGGGGACGCCGCGGCGTTCGCGGCGCTGGTGCGCAGGTACACGCCCATGATGCGTGCCTACGCCCGCCGCATTCTTCCTGGGACAGCGGAGCTTGACGATGTCGTGCAGGAGGCCTTCATTACCGCGTGGGAGCAGTTATCCACGCTCGAGGATCGCGACCGGGTGAAGAGCTGGCTCATGCGAATCACCAGCCGCAAAGCAATTGACCGCATTCGAGCGAATCGGCCACACGCTGACGTCGAAGAGCTTGATGTCTCAGCCCCAGAAGCCACCGATCCACCGCGGCAGGCCGAAGCCAGTGCGGGAGTTGCAGCCCTCGGGGAGGCACTCAAAGAGTTACCGGCTAGCCAGCGGCAGTGCTGGGTGCTGCGAGAGATCGGCGAGTATAGCTACGAGGAGATCTCTGAGGAACTCGGGATCTCCGTTTCCACCGTGCGCGGGCAGCTCGCTCGCGCACGCAAAGACATTATCGTTCGAATGGAGGAGTGGCGGTGAACGCAAATGAACATCGCAGGCTCCTCGGGTTAGGTCCCGAAGATCTTGATGGACACACCATCGAGGAGCTCTCCGAATACCTCGAAGCGGGCCGCTTGCCGGCAGACCCGTTAATCGACGAGTCGGCCGGCTGCCAAATCGCACTTGACGCGCTTGAACGCCTGAGGAATCTCACGCCCGAACTGTTCGCTGCAGACACCGCCGCCGAGCCAGAAGCCGACGAGCTCTGGGTGCAGCGGATTCTCACAGACATCACGCTCGATGCGAGAGCCGGGCGACGGATCCCAATCGCGTCAGACGCCCCCCACTTCGACGCTGGCATCACGGAGGGGGCCGTACGCGGCCTCATCCGTAGCTCCGAACACGCGGTCCCCGGAGTGCTGCTGGGAAAATGCACGCTCGACGGTGACGTCACCGTGATCGGCGAACCGGTCCGCGTAAGCGTGGAGATGAGCGTCCCGTACGGAGCCTCGATTCCAGCCCTCGCCGAGCGCGTTCGAGGAGAGATTCGGGCCCAGCTCACAGCCCACACCACACTGAACGTCACCGCAGTTGACGTCGTCATTCATGACATCCAGCACATACCCACACAGACAGAGAACGGACAATGACCGACGAACCTGAACACCTGCTCGCGACAGAGATCGAGCGCTCGATCCGGGCCGTTCCGGGAGTCACCGCGCTATTCCGGACAGGGTCGACCATGGCGAAGCTTGTCGATGCCGGGGCGGAGCTCGTGCGCGGTGCCCGGGGCGCGGGACCGCTCGTACGGGTCGAACTTGCCCCGGAGGGCGCGCGCGTCACTGCCGCGCTCGGCGTGCGCGCGGCCGTGAGTAGCGTCGAGACGCTCGAGCGCGTGCGCCGCGTAGTCGCTGCGGAGCTTGCCGCACACGGGCACGCCGAGGCGGAGATCCACCTCACCGTCGTGCACGTGAACGGTGCCGAATAGGCCGCCACAGAGCAGATCCTCCGCTGCTGCGCAACGCTGAACCGCGTGCGCAGTCACGAGCTTTACAGATTGCAGATGTAGCGTTATTTGCGATTGCGTGATGAGTAGTGGTGTTCAGAACCTCGGAATCTCTCACGTGCTGCGATGAGGAGAACAAGATGAGGCTGTCAGTTGTGGATCTGGGAATTGTTGCTCCGGGGACCGGGGAAGTGCAGGCTCTCGCGGACTCCGTAGAGCTCGCCCGGCGGGTTGAGCGGCTCGGGTACCATCGCATCTGGTTCGCCGAGCACCACGCGAGCACCATGGGAGCCTCCCACCATCCTGAGCTACTCATCGCCGCAGTCGGCGCACAGACCTCATCGATCAGGGTGGGATCTGGCGCGGTGCTCATGAACCACTACAGTCCCTTCAAAGTCGCCGAGATGTTCAAACAGCTTGAGGCCATGTACCCGGCCCGGGTTGATCTCGGAATGGGGCGAGCGACCGCGGGGCCCGTGCTCGACCTCGCGCTGCAGCAGAACCGGCAGAACCCCGCGCATGCCGACCACGAGCAGCAGGTTGCCGAAGTGATCGCCTGGCTGACCGGCAGTTTCCCACCCGAGCACCCCTTTGCGAGCACGACGCTGCTCCCGTCAGTCCCCGACACCCCGCACACTTGGCTACTCGGCTCAAGCCCAAGCGGGTCGAACCTTGCCGCGGGCCTCGGCATCGGCTACACCTTCGCCGGCTTCATCAACCCAGCGGGCGCGGCCCCTGCGCTCCGGCGCTACCGCGAGCAGTTCCGGCCGGGCCCGACGGGGCTGAGCGAGCCGCGGGCGATGCTCTCGGTCAACGTGACCGTGGGGGAGACCCCCGCAGGCGCTGCGCGGCTGGTGAGCTCCCCGAAGGCGTATTACGCGCGGATCGGCAGGGGCGACTACGCCACGCAGGTGCCCGCTGCCGACGTCGCGACCGCAGAACTCACGCAGGCCGAGCGCGACCAACCCACGAGCATCGTCGGCGGCGAGTGGCCGAGGCTTGTCGCGGGCAGCCCCGCACAGGTGCGCGCGATCCTCGAGCAGATGATCGACGAGAGCGGTGCCGACGAGGTCATGGTGCAGCACATGATCCCGAACCCGGAAGACCGGTACCGCTCGCACGAGCTACTCGCGGAGGCGCTCGGAGTGGCCCCGCTGGGCTGACGCGCGGCCCGAGCCAAACTTGTACATGTGGGTAAATGAGCTGGGCCAACAACGGCCACGCGTAGCCCGCAGACTGCTCATAGCATTGCCCTAGTACGGAAGGCACGGTCACCGAGGACCGTCCCGGAAAGGACAGCAATGACGCTGCAGCACCTTCTGCGGGAATCTCCCGCGGCCGGCACCGATCGCGACCAGGCTTGCGCCGCTCGCCGTCGGCTGCACCGTGTTTGCGCCGCGCGCGGCACCAGTACTTGAGGTAATCGGCGGCTAGACCGCCGTCAAACCTCCGTCTTGCGGGGATCGCTGCGCTGCGCCGCGGTAACCCCCTGACTTGTGGTGCCCGACTGCGCCACATGCCCCGATTTCGCCTGCCCAAATACCTGCCACCAAAGGAGTTGTCATGGGTTATAGCCAGCCACGGATGCCGAGTACGGATCCGGAAGCATTCATTCGCAGTCCGCTGCAAAACCGCCTGAAGTTCGTGTCGAAGGAGTGGGGCGAGTGGGGCTTCGGCGCCGCCCGCAAGATCTCCGTGATGTACCTCGTGAAGCTGTTTGGCGGGTTCCTGCTCGGCGGAGCTGTGCTCATCACCCTCACCTCGCACCTCAATCCGCTCGAGGTCACCTCATGGTGGACGAACCCGATCGTGTACCAAAAGTTTGTGGTGCTCGCGATGCTGCTCGACTCCATCGGCGTGGGGGGATCGTGGGGCCCGCTCGCCGGGAAGTTCGGTCCGTACACGGGCGGGATTCTCTTCTGGTCGCGCCCCGGCACGATCAAGATGAGCCCGTACAAGTGGATCCCGTTCACCGGTGGCAACCGCCGCACGCTCGTCGACATCTTCCTGTACTGGGGCTTCCTGTTCTCGCTGGCGACCGCGCTGCTGTCGCCCGGCCAGAGCGCGACAACGTTGCCAGCGCTCGCCAGGTTCCAGGCGTTCCTCGCCGACCCCGCGAGCGGCATGCCGAGCTGGCTCGCGCAGAACGCCGACAGCTTCCTGCTCATCCAGACGACGCCGCTGATCCTCGCACTGTCCTTCCTGCTGCTCATCGGGTTGCGCGACAAGATCATCTTCCTCGCCGCGCGTTCGGAGCAGTACGCGTTGCCGATCGTGTTCTTCATCGTTGCCCCGAATTTCTTCGAGGTCAGTGACATGATCATCGCGATCAAGATCTTCCTCATCGCGGTCTGGGTGGGCGCGGGCTTCTCGAAGCTCAACCGTCACTTCAGCCCCGTGATCCCGCCGATGATGGGCAACACCCCGTTCTGGCCGCCGCGCTGGCTGAAGAAGGCCACATTCAAGGACTTTGACAACGACAACCTGCTGCCGAGCGGCTTCGCGCACCTCCTCGCGCACGGCCTCGGCACCATCGTCGAGCTTGCGGCCCCGCTCGTCATGCTCTTCGTTGCCGGCAACGCCTTCGGCGGGCAGCTCACGGTGACGCTCGCCACGCTCCTCATGGTCGGGTTCTGCTTCTTCATCATCTCGACCTTCCCGGTCGCGGTTCCCCTCGAGTGGAACCTGGTGTTCGCGATCTGCGCGGTCGTGTTCTTCATCGGCTACCCGAACTCGGCCGGCTTCAGCGTGTTCGACATGTCGCAGCCGTGGATGCCGTTCGCCGTCATCGCCGTGCCGCTGTTCTTCGTGATCTTCGGATCGATCCGCCCCGACAAGGTGTCGTTCCTCGCAGCGCTCCGCCAGTACGGCGGCAACTGGGCGACGGGCGTCTGGGCGATCCACCCCGACGCCGAGAAGAAGCTGCACCGCGTCTTCCGCCCGACGAAGGATCAGATTGACCAGTTCCAGGCGATGGGCATGCCGTATATCCAGGCGGAGGCATTCTTCGAGATGTCGCTCGCGTGGCGCGCGCTCCACACGCAGGGCCGCGGCCTGTTCTCGATCCTGCTGAAGAACGTGCCCGACGTCGACCATCGCCGGGTGCGCGAGGGCGAGTTCGCCTGCAACGCGATGATCGGCTTCAACTTCGGCGAGGGTCACTTCCACAACGAGGAGCTCATCGCCGCGATCCAGGAGCAGGCGCAGTTCGAGCCGGGCGAGTTCATCGTCGCCTGGGCCGAGTCGGAGGCGCTGTGGCGCGGCTTCCAGAACTACAAGATGATTGACGCGGCGCTCGGCGTCGTCGAGACCGGTCGCTGGCAGGTGAAGGACGCCGCCGAGGCGCAGCCGTGGCTGCCGGAGGGGCCGATCCCGCTCACCGTCACCTGGCGGTCGCCCGAGTTCGAGAAGCTGCAGTTCACCGCGACCGACATTGTCGGCCCGGACGCGCTGCCCGAACCCGAGGACGACGCGGTCACGCTCGGCGTGAACACGCAGGCGCTGAACCAGTTCGTCGCCGAGTCGGAGACGCTCGTGGAGGTTGCGAAGCGATGACCACAGCCGTCGTCGTCGGCAGCGGGCCGAACGGGCTCGCTGCCGCGACAGTCCTGGCCCGCGCCGGCGTCGACGTCACCGTCGTCGAAGCGGCCGACAAGCTCGGAGGGGGAGCTCGCTCAGTCGAGTCCCCCCTCGCGGGGCTCGTGCAGGATCACTGCGCGGCCGTGCACCCGATGGCGCCGGCATCTCCCTTCTTCCAGACGCTCGATCTCAAGGCGATGGGGGTGAGGTGGGCGTACGCCCCGATCGACGCCGCGCACCCGCTCGACCGGGGCGAGCCCGGGATCCTGCGCACCTCCGTCGCCGAGACCGCTGCGGGCCTCGGCCGCGACGGCGCACGCTGGGAGGCGGCCTTCGGGCCGCTGTCCCGCTCCTTCGATCGGCTATCGCCGGTGATCATGTCGCCGATGCTCAGGATCCCGAAACACCCGCTGCTGCTCGCCCGGATGGGGCTCGTCGCGGGGCCCCCGCCGGCCCTCGTCGGCAAGCTGTTTCGTGAGGAACGTGCCCGGGCGCTGTTCATGGGGGTCGCCGCGCACGCGCTGCAGCCGCTCACCCTCCCGCTCGTCACCGGCATCGGCGCGGGCATCATCATCGCGGGGCACGCGGTCGGCTGGCCCGTCGTCGAGGGCGGCACCGGCCGCTTCACCGACGCGCATATCCGGCTACTGCACAGCCTCGGCGTGAAGTTCGAGACCGGGGTGCGGGTCAACCGGCTCTACGAGCTGCCGCCGCGCGACATCACCATCCTCGACGTGCACCCGCACACCGCGGCGGGGATCCTCGCCGAGCAGCAGCCGCAGGGCGCGCGCCGCGCTTACCGCTCGTTCAAACCGGGCCCCGCCGCCTTCAAGGTCGACTTCGCCGTCGACGGCGGGATCCCCTGGCGCGACCCCGAGATCACCCAGTCAGGCACCGTGCACCTCGGCGGCACCGCTGAGGAGATCATCGCCGTCGAGAAGCAGGTCGCCGTGGGAAAGATGCCCGAGCGGCCCTTCGTGCTCGTCGGGCAGCAGGCCGCCGCCGACCCGGGGCGCGCGAGGGGTTCGATCCAGCCGATCTACGCCTACGCGCACGTGCCCACCGGCTACACCGGCGACGCAACCGAAGCGATCATCGCGCAGATCGAGCGCTTCGCGCCCGGCTTTCGCGAACGCATCGTCGCGCTGAGCTCCCGCACCCCGGCAGAATCCGCCTCCGAAAACGCGAACTTCGTCGGCGGCGACATCCTCACGGGCGCGAAATCACCACTCCAGTTCTTGCTCGGGCCCACGCTCTCGGCGCAGCCCTACGACACCGGCATCCCCGGCGTCTACCTCTGCTCGGCGGCGACCCCGCCCGGCCCCGGCATTCACGGCATGGGAGGATACAACTCCGCGCACCGTGCGCTCAGACAGCTGACGCAAGGAAGCGCTCAGAAGATCGAGGTCTACGCCACATGACTCCAACCGGAACCGACACACAGATGCGCGAACTCGTCGCACAGGCAGGCCGCAAACTGCAGGCCATGGCACCGCAAATCGTCACGGACATGACCGAACTACTCGCTGAGCGCGTCTCGGGGCTCGCACAAGACGCGCAACTCATCGAGATCCTGCACGCCAGCATTGATGGGAACGTCTGGACCCTCGGGCACGTGCTCACGAACGACATCGGCGTCGACTCGATGCAGCCGAATACGGGCGCGGTCGAGTACGCGATCCGCCTCGCGCAACGCGACGTGCCGCTCGGCTCGCTCACCCACGCCTACTACCTCGGGCAGGCAATGTGCGTGCGGCGCGGCATCGACGCGGTCGACCAGCTCGGGCTCGAAGACAAAGAACTGCAGATGAACCTCGTGCGGCTCGTGACTGAGGTCACGCACGACTACTTCGATTGGATCCTGCAGTACGTCACCAAAGTGCACGTCGCCGAGCAGGCGAGGTGGTGGACGGCCCGGGCAGTCACCAACGCAGCGGCCGTCATGAAGGTGCTGCGCGGCGAAGCCATCTCGGTCGCCGGCTTCGAATCGCGCACCAAGTACGCGCTCGAACGCAACCACGTCGCGTTCATCGCCTGGCTCGAACTCGAAACCAACGACACCGAAGACCAGCAGCGCGTCGACCAACTGCTGCGCCGCATGGCCTCGATCGTGCGCTCCACGCGTCCGCCGCTCATCACCGCCTCAGACCCGTCGACCGCGTGGGCCTGGGCAACGATCCCCACAGACGAACTCGACCCAGAGACACTCGCCCGCATCGAAGCGCTCGCGTCATCCGAGGAGGCCCGCAACATCCGCGTCGCGGTTGGCACGCCGGGCCAGGGCATCAACGGGTTCCGGCAGAGCCACGAGCAGGCCGCGAAAGCGCGCGTCGTGGCCCTGGGCACCCAGCGCTACAGGGAGGAACGGCTCGTCGCCTACGGCGACCCCGACGTGGGCGTACTCTCGCTCATCATGCACGACCCCAAGGGTGCGCTGACCTGGACCCGCAACGTGCTCGGCCCGGTCGCCGGCTGCGGCGAAGCAAACGCGGCGATGCGCGAGACGCTCGCCGCCTACTATGCGTCAGGGGGCAACATCTCGCGCACCGCCGATGAACTCGGCCTGCACCGCAACACCGTGCGGCAGCGGGTCGGCAAGTTCGAACTCGATCGCGGCAACCGCCCGCAGAACAGCCTCGAGATCTCGCTCGCGCTCAGGCTCTGCGGGCTGCTCGGAGACTAGCGCTGCAGCGCTGAGGCTAACGCTGCAGCGCCGAGATGCCGAGCGACGCCAGCACACCGAAGATGATGCCCCACATGATGATCGAGATGATCTGCCAGAGGATCACCTGGTTCTTCGGAGCGCCGAACGACACCATCGCGGCCGAGGTGATCTGGCTGGGAAGCGCAAGCTGACCGAGCAGACTCACACCCGGCACGCCGTAACGGTCGAAGCGCGCCTTGAGCTTCTGCCGGCTCGGGCTGAGCTCCTTCGCGGCCTTGCCCTGGGTCGCCTTCGCGCGGATGCCGTGAGCCGACAACACGAAGACGAGCATCGAGATGATGTTGCCGATGATCGCCGCGCCGACCGCGATAGCCGGGTTAATGCCGACGATCACGCCAACGGCCGAACCGAAGTACGACTCGACGAACGGTATCGCCGCGATGATCATCACTCCGAACCACTGCAAAAACTCGGGGAACGAAGCGGTGAAATCTTGGAGCGTGTCGATCATGACGGCCTTTCGGGGGAGTGGATCACGGGGATCACGGGGAGCCGATCACAGGGTCTGGATCGGGAGTGGATCGGGGTGTGCGCAGCGGAGGTGCTGCGATAGTTCAATGGTTTCGCAGCTGCGCTCGCCGCAGTAGTGGCGTGCTGTCACGTCTCGCCGTGGAGATCCGCACGGCTTGCCAGTGACATTTGTCACAGGTCTCGCCCGCGGGGCAGCGAGCCGTCTCTCGCCGCCCGTTCTGCCCGTATGCTGACACTGATGTCTGCTCATACGAACCCACCTGCCCCGTTTGCCGGGGTGAACGCGACGTGGATCTACACGCTCGGCTCAATCGTGGCCGTGTACGTGCTGCTCGACCTGCTCATCATCACTGACCTGCTGTCGAGCTTTGCTGACACCCGGTCGCGGGGGATGCTGGCGCTCGTGCTCGTCAGTGTGGCGGCAGCGGCGACGCGGATCCGCTACTGCTGGTTCCTGCGCTCAGATTCGGGCAGCGGGCTACCCCACATCGGGTGGACGATCGCGCTGTTCGCGCCGGCAGTCATCTCCTGGGGGATCGCGTTCGTGATCCCCGAAGGCAGCTTCTTCGCCGCAGTGCAGCTGTGGTTCTCCGGCGTGCTCTTTGCCCTCGTCGCGAGTAGGCGTCTGCGCTGGTGGCTGATCCTCCTCGCCCTAGTACTCACGCTGATCCCGATCCTCGTCTCCGGGATGGCCGGAGACCGTGTCGAACTCGGCGAGCGGCACCCCGCGACGGTGCTCATCACTATCTACAGTCTGGTGCTCCCAATCATGCTCATCTCGAGCCTTTGGTTCTGGCGCGTCGTCGCGCGGCTCGACGAGGCCCGCAGCCTGGCCGCTGAGCTCGCCGTCACGCAGGAGCGGCTGCGCTTCGCGGCAGACCTTCACGACATCCAGGGCCACCACTTGCAGGTGATCGCGCTCAAAGCAGAGCTCGTCGAGCGCACGCTCGCCACGAAACCGGAGTACGCGGCTGAGCAGGCCGGCGAGATCCGCCTCATCGCGAAAGAAGCGATGGAGGAGACGCGCTCGCTCGTCTCCGGGCTGCGCGACGTTGCGCTGCGCGACGAGCTCGAGAACGCGAGCGAGGTGCTCACCCTCTCGGGTGCAGCGTGCACGCTTGAGATCTCGTCGCTGCCCGCCGGCACCGATGCGCAGCGGGTGCTCGCGTTCGTGGTGCGGGAGGCAACGACGAACATCCTGCGGCACAGCAACGCGACCGAGGCCTCGATCGCGCTCGCGCCCGCGCGCGGCGGCTTCGAGTTGACCGTGAAGAATAACGGTGTGGGGGAAGAACCCGGGCGTGACGGCGGTTCGGGGATTGCGGGGCTCCGCGCGCGCCTTGCCGACGTCGGCGGAACGCTCACGGCAGATGCCGGTCGCCCGGGGGCGGCGGGGCACCGATCCTTCGCCCTCACCGCGTGGGTACCAGAAGGGGGACCACAGTGAATCTTGCGCAGGCCGAGGCTCGCGCGGCGAGCGGGAAGCCGATCCGGCTGCTCATCGCCGACGACGAACAGCTCATTCGGGGCGCGCTCGAAGCGCTGCTCGGGCTCGAACCCGACATCGAGATCGTCGCCGGGGCCGACGACGGAGCGATGGCCACCGAGCTGGCGCTCGGGCTCCTGCCAGACGTGTGCCTGCTCGACCTTGAGATGCCGCGTGTCGACGGAATCGAGGCTGCCGAGCAGATCATCGCGGCGGCCCCTGGCATCCGCGTGATCATCGTCACCAGGCACGCGCGGCCCGGGGTGCTGCGCCGCGCACTGGCCGCCCGCATCTCCGGGTTCGTGCCAAAGTCGACGCCCGCGGGGGAGCTCGCCGACGTGATCCGCGATGTCGCTGCCGGGAAGCGCTACATCGACCCGGAGATTGCCGCCGCGGCGCTCACCGCTGAGCGCTGCCCGCTCACCGAGCGCGAACTCGACGTGCTGCGGGTCACCCGGTCGTCGTCGAGCGTGCAAGACATCGCCGACGTGCTGTTTCTGTCCACGGGCACCGTGCGAAACTACCTGTCAGCGGCGATGACGAAGCTCGGCGCCGCGAACCGCCGCGATGCGGCCGAGCACGCCTGGCAGCAGGGCTGGATCTAGGCGGCGTGCGGCGTGCTGCAGGCTGTGGGCTGGGGCTGGGGACCTGCGGGCGGCGTGCTGGTGCTGGCGGTTACCTCCCGTGCTGGCGCGAGGCCGGATTCCGAGCCCGGTTCCCACACCTCTTCACCCCCGTTTAATCCTGCATGAGCCTTTCTGGGGCTGCGCGGGGCTCGGGAAGGATTACTTGGGGCAGAAAGGATCGACTTGTTGCGCGCACAGGCCCGCGCCCGTACCGGTGCCCGTACCGGTGCCCGTACCGGTGCCCGTACCGGTGCCCGTACCGGTGCCCGTACCGGTGCCCGTGCCCGCGCCCGGAGCCGCGCCCGCGCCCAGACTCAGCAGCCGAGGAGCTTCGCCGCGGCAGCTTGGGCATGCCGGGCGGCCTCAGCGTCGCCCGAGATTCCGGCGGTCACCAGGCTGCCCTCGATGAGGAGGAAGACCGCATCGGCCGTTTGCGGTGACGAGCCCGCCGCGCTGACGAGCTGAGCGATGTAGGTGCGCAGCCGCAGCTTGTGGCGGCGAACCGCGTCTGCGACCTCCGGGGTGCTGGCCCCGAGCTCGCCGAAGGCGTTGATCCAGGCGCAGCCGCGGTGACCTGCGCTGCTCAGCCAATCGAAGAGCCAGTCGAAGACTGCGAGCACGCGCTCCGGGGGAGTGGCCGTGCTGCTAAGACTTTCGACATGGTGCGCGAGGGAAGCGTGCCACCGTTCGTCGCGGCGGTCGAGCATTTCCACCGCAATCGCGTCTTTGCCCGGGAATAGCGAATAAATGCGTTTGAGTGGAAGCCCCGAGGCTGCGCGAAGCGTGTCCATGCCGACCGCGTGGTAGCCGCGTTCGTAGAACAGTTCCTCAGCTGCATCCAACAGTTGCTCGCGTTCAGCGTGGAGTGCCATGCCTGCTGCCTGCCCTTCGCGTTTGCTTTGAGAACGATCGTTCTCTAGGCTACCAGAACGGGCGAGAACGGTCGTTCTCGCCGTGTTGAGAAGGAGCCACCATGCCAGTGCCGAGTCGGCAGTTCCCCGCGAGTCAAGCCCCCGCGCGCCCCGCGATCTCGACGGTCCTGGTGGCGACGCTGACCTCGGTGGCAGCGCTCTCAGCCCTCGTGGGGATCGGGCTGCTCACCGGGCAGTTGCTCATGATCCCACCGATGGCCGCAAGCATGGCGCTCATCGCGGGAGCCCCGACGCTTCCCCTTTCACAGCCGCGGCACGTGATTGGAGGTCAGGTGATCTCGGCAGCGGTCGGGGTGGGGGTGGGCCTTATCAGCCACTCGCTGTGCGCGGCGGCGATCGCGGGGGGTCTTGCGCTCGGCGCGATGCTGCTGGCGCGCGCATCCCACTCGCCAGCCGCTGCAACGGCAGTGATCGGAGTCACGCTTGCAGATGGCCAGTGGGCATTCGTGGGAGCTGTCGCCCTCGCGGCGGCGGTGCTCGTGGTGTTCGGGCTGCTGCGGTCTGGGCTGAAGCGCACCAAGTATCCGCAGTACTGGTGGTGACTCTCGGCCCCACCCTTCCCGCCCCGTCTAATCCTGCATGAGCCTTTTCCGGGCCGAACTGGGCTCGGACCAGATTAATCGGGGTAGAGAGGAGTGTGGGGTGGGAGTGGAGGCCGGGGCCGGGCCGCACACAGCCCGCTGGGCCCGCACAAATGCAAACTGCACAGCCAGCACAGAGAGCTGGGCCAAGAACGGCACGAACAGCCCGGAAGGGGGCTCGTAGCATTGCGATATCAACCCGGAAACAGGTCATCGAAGACCCTGGGAAAGGACAGCAATGAGGCTGAAACACCTGCTGTGGGAATCCCCTGCCGCTGGCACCCACCACGACTGCCTCGGCGATGAGCGAGGCATGCTCACGTATGCAGAGGTCGACGCGCGAGCCCGCGCTGCCGCCGAGCAGTTTGCCGAGTTAGGGATCGGCGAGGGCGACGTCGTCGGGATCATGCTCGAGAACAGCGTCGAGTTGCTGCTCGGCATCCTCGGGGCGTGGCTGCTCGGCGCGGTCGCCACGCCAATCAACCCGACGTTCACGGGCCGCGAGCTGCAGTATCAGCTCGCCGATTCGACGACGAAGCTGTTGCTCACCTCCGCAGCGGTGCTCCCGGCAGACACCGCTCTCGAAGTCCCGCGCCTCAACGTGTCAGAGCTGCGGACGACGGCTACGGGCACGGTCCCGACCCCGGTGACGCCGCCCTCGCAGCTCGCGCTGCTCATCTACACGAGCGGCTCCACAGGCCAGCCGAAGGGCGTCATGCTCGACCACGCGAATCTGTGTGCCATGGCGAGCGGTCTCGCCGAGCACGTGGAACTCACCGCGGCAGACCGCGCACTCGTAGTGCTGCCGATGTTCCACGTCAACGCGATCTGCGTGAGCTGGCTCGCCCCCACCGTGGCCGGCGGATCGACGAGCGTGATGCAGCGATTCAGCCCGCAGGCGCTCATCGACGCTGTCGCGCGCGTACAGCCCACGTACTTCTCGGTGGTGCCTGCGATCCTCGCGCGGCTCGTCGAGCTGCCCGCCGAGGTCGAGAGCGACTTCCGCTCCGTGCGCTTGGTGATCTGCGGCGCAGCCCCGGTCTCGGCCGAGCTGCTGCAGCTCAGCGGCGACCGCTTCGGACTACACATTCTCGAGGGCTACGGCCTCACAGAGTCGACGTGCGCCTCCGCGTGCATCCCGCTACGCGGCCCGCACAAGCTCGGCACTGTCGGCCCGGCTATTTCGGGCCAGGAGATCAAGCTCGTTGATGCGCGCGGAGCTGCCGTGCCCGCGGGGGAGCGCGGCGAAGTCTGGATCAGCGGCCCGACGGTGATGCGCGGCTACTTTGGTCGGCCCGAAGCTACCGCCGATGCCATTGTCGACGGTTGGCTCCGCACGGGTGACGTCGGCGTGCTCGACGCTGACGGCTACCTCAAGATTGTGGATCGCATCAAGGACATGATCATTCGCGGCGGCGAGAACCTCTATCCGAAGGAGATCGAGACCCACCTTGCCTCGCACCCGGCGGTGCTCGAGTCCGCCGTTGTCGGGGCGGCGCACCCCTCCCTCGGGGAAGTGCCGGTCGCGTACGTCGTGCCGCAGCCCGGCGCGGGCGTGAGCAGCGCGGAGCTGCTCGCGCACTGCGCCGCGGGCCTCATGAAGATCAAGGTTCCCGCGAGGCTCGAGATCGTGCCGGAGCTGCCACGCAACCCCGTTGGCAAGATCGACAAACCAGAGCTGCGACGGCGCACCCCGCCCGTCGCGGCGCCTGCACCCGTGGGGGCCGCAGGCTAGCCTGCCCACCGCGCACACAAGGGAACCCTGCTCACAGCCGGGTGGATCCCTCATCTTGTGGCACCCAAAAACCGCCGCAGACCACGCGTTATCCGCCCAAAAACCTGTCACCAAAGGAGTTGTCATGGGTTTTACAGATAATCGGTTCCCCAACGTGGAACCGGAAACGTTCATCCAACGCCCGCTGCAGGAGCGCCTGAAGGTGCTCACCGCCCAGTGGGCGGAATGGGGGTTCGGCGCCGCCAAGAACATCTCCGTGCTCTACCTCGCGAAGGTGTTTGGCGCCTGGCTCATCGGCGGGCTCCTGCTCGTGACGCTGAGCTCGCAGCTCAACCCGCTCGAGCCCGGATCGTGGTGGATGAACCCCATCGTCTACCAGAAGCTGCTCGTCATGACGATGCTGCTCGACGCAATCGGCGTCGCGGGATCGTGGGGCCCGCTCGCCGGGAAGTTTGGCCCGCTCACGGGCGGGATCCTGTTCTGGGCGCGCCCCGGCACTATCAAGATGCGTCCGTACAAGTGGGTCCCGTTCACGGGCGGCAACCGTCGCACGGTCTTCGACGTGTTCCTGTACTTCGGGTTCCTCTTCGCGATGGGCATCGCGCTCCTCTCGCCCGGGCAGACGGCAGCAACCCTGCCCGCACTCGACCGATTCACGGGCTTCCTCGCGGACCCCGCAAACGGGGTGCCCGCGTGGCTGTCAGCCAACGCCGCGAGCTTCCAGCTCATCCAGACGACGCCCCTCGTGTTCGCGGTCGTGCTGCTCCTGCTCATCGGCCTGCGTGACAAGACGATCTTCCTTGCGGCCCGCGCCGAGCAGTACCTGCTGCCGATCGTGTTCTTCATCGTGTTCCCTGGCTTCTTCGAGGTGACGGACATGATCATCGCGCTGAAGCTCTTCCTCGTCACGGTCTGGGTCGGCGCAGGCTTCTCGAAGCTCAACCGGCACTTCAGCCTGGTGATCCCGCCGATGCTCAGCAACACCCCGTTCTGGCCGCCGCGCTGGCTGAAGAAGTCGATGTACAAGGACTTTGACGGAGCCGATCTCCGGCCGAGCCGCCCCGCACACCTCATCGCACACGTGCTCGGCACGATCGTCGAGATCGGGGCTCCCCTCGTGATGCTGTTCGTCGTCGGCTCGTCATTTGGTGGGCAGCTCACAGTCACGCTCGCGACGCTGCTCATGGTGGGCTTCTGCCTGTTCATCATCTCGACGTTCCCGCTCGCGGTTCCGCTCGAGTGGAACATGCTGTTCGCGATCTGCGCCGTGATCTTCTTCATCGGCTACCCGAACTCGGCCGGCTTCAGCGTCTTCGACATGTCACAGCCGTGGCTGCCGTTCGCGGTGATCGCGATCCCGCTGTTCTTCGTGATCTTCGGGTCGATCCGCCCCGACAAGGTGTCGTTCCTTGCGTCGCTGCGCCAGTACGGCGGCAACTGGGCGTCGGCGCTCTGGGCGATCCACCCCGACGCCGAGCAGAAGCTGCGCCGCGTGTACCGCCCGACAACCGACCAGATCGAGCAGCTACAGACCATGGGGCTGCCGTACCCGCTCGCCGAGACGTTTCTGCAGATGACGATCGGCTGGCGGTCGCTGCACAGCCAGGGGCGCGGGCTGTTCTCCGTGCTGTTGGATCGGGTGCCAGACATCAATCACCGCCGCGTGCGTGAGGCCGAGTTCGGCTGCAACGCGATGCTCGGCTTCAACTTCGGCGAGGGCCACCTGCACAACGAGGATCTCATCGCCGCGATCCAGGAGCAGGCGCAGTTCGAGCCGGGCGAGTTCATTATCGCCTGGGTGGAGTCCGAGGCGCTCTGGCGCGGGCACCAGAACTACAAGATCATCGACGCCGCGCTCGGCGTCGTCGAGACCGGGCGGTGGCAGGTGAAGGACGCGGTCTCCGAGCAGCCGTGGCTGCCGAACGGGCCGATCCCGCTGACAGTCACCTGGCGGTCGCCCGAGTTCGAGCAGCTGCGTTTCACCGCAACCGATATTGTTGGGCCAGACGCAACGGTGCTCGGGGTTGATACCGCGGCGCTGAATCAGTTCGTGGCGGAATCAGAGGTACTTGTGGAGGTACGGGAGCGATGACCACAGCGGTCGTAGTTGGCAGCGGGCCGAACGGGCTCGCTGCCGCGACCGTGCTCGCCCGCGCGGGCGTCGACGTCACCGTCGTTGAGGCCGCGGATCAGCTCGGAGGGGGCGCTCGCTCGGTCGAGTCCCCCCTCGCGGGGCTGGTGCAGGATCACTGCGCGGCCGTGCACCCGATGGCTCCCGGATCGGCGTTCTTTCAGACCCTCGACCTGCAGGCGATGGGCGTGCGTTGGGCCTACGCGCCGATCGACGCCGGGCACCCGCTCGACCGCGGCGAGCCCGGGATCCTGCGCACCTCCGTCGCCGAGACCGCGGCGGGCCTCGGCCGCGACGGTGCACGCTGGCAAGCGGCGTTCGGGCCATCCTCCCGTGCCTTCGACAGGCTCTCCGGCGTCATCATGTCGCCGATGCTCCGGGTGCCGAGGCACCCGCTGCTGCTCGCCAGGATGGGGCTCGTTGCCGGACCCCCGCCGGCCCTCGTGGGAAAGCTCTTCCGTGAGGAGCGCGCACGCGCCCTGTTTATGGGGGTCGCTGCCCATGCGCTGCAGCCGCTCACCCTCCCGCTCGTCACCGGTATCGGCGCGGGCATCATCATCGCGGGGCACGCCGTGGGCTGGCCCGTCGTCGAGGGCGGCACCGGCCGCTTCACCGACGCGCTCGTCGCCATGCTCCGCGGCATGGGGGTGAAGTTTGAGACCGGAACGCTCGTAACCAGACTGCACGAGCTGCCGCCGCGCGACATCACGATCCTCGACGCGCACCCGCGGGCCGCCGCGAGCATCCTCGCCGAGCAGCAGCCGCAGGGTGCGCGCCGCGCGTACCGTTCGTTCAAGCCGGGCCCTGCCGCTTTCAAGGTCGACTTCGCCGTCGACGGCGGGATCCCGTGGCGCGACCCCGAGCTCGCGCAGGCTGGCACCGTGCACGCGGGCGGCACGGCGGAGGAGATCATCGCCACCGAGAAGCAGGTTGCTGCCGGGCAGATGCCCGAGCGGCCCTTCGTGCTCGTCGGCCAACAGGCGGCGGCCGACCCCGCGCGCGCGAACGGCTCGATCCACCCGATCTACGCTTACGCGCACGTACCCAACGGCTATACCGGCGACGCAACCGAGGCGATCATCGCCCAGATCGAGCGCTTCGCGCCCGGCTTCCGCGAGCGGATCGTCGCGCTGAGCGCGCGCACGCCGGCAGAGAGTGAGGCGGAGAACCCGAACTTCATCGGCGGCGACATTCTCACGGGTGCGAAGTCACCGCTGCAGTTCCTCCTCGGCCCCCGGCTCAGTGCGCAGCCCTATGACACCGGCGTCTCCGGTGTCTACTTGTGCTCTGCAGCGACGCCTCCCGGCCCGGGCATCCACGGCATGGGTGGCTATAACGCTGCGAACCGCGCGCTCAGTGTGCTTGCGCGAGGCAGCCGCACGCGACTCGAGACGGTGACCGCATGAGTAGGCCGGAGAGCGCCGAGCACGACCGCGAGATGCGCGAGCTCATTGTGCGGGTCGGGCACATCATCCAAGAGATGACCCCGCAGATTGTCGAGGAGATGACCGACCTGCTATCGGAGCGGGTGTCGGGGCTCGACAAAGATGCGCAGATGATCCAGATGCTGCGCGCCAGCGTCGACGGAAACGTGTGGACCATCGGCCATATCCTGACCAACGACATTGCGATCGAATCGGTGCAGCCGAGCACTGCCGCCGTCGAGTACGCGATGCGCCTCGCGCAGCAAGACGTGCAGCTCGGCTCGCTCACGCGTGCCTACTACCTCGGCCAATCGCTTGTCGTGCGGCGCGGTATCGATGTTGTCGACGGGCTCGGGCTCGAAGACAAAGACCAGCAGATGAATCTCGTGCGGTGGATCACGGACGTCATCCACAACTACATCGACTGGATGCTCCAGTACGTCACCGACGTGTATGTCGCCGAGCAGGCGAAGTGGTGGACGGCGCGAGCGGTCACGAACGCCGCCGCCGTGCTCAAGACGCTGCGCGGCGAGCCGATCTCGGCGGCAGGCTTCGAATCCCGCACGAAGTACTCCCTCGAGCAGCACCACGTCGCGCTCATCGCGTGGCTCGAGTTCGACACGTCCGACACCGACGAGCAGCGCCAGATCGACCAGCTGCTTCGCCGGATCGCCGCGATCCTCGGCTCCACGAAACCTCCGCTCATCACCGCGGCCGACCGGATGACGGCGTGGGCGTGGGTCGCCACCCCGACACTTGACCTTCCCGCCGCGACGCTCGCGCGGGTGGCGAAGCTTGCCGAGGCTGAGGAAGCGAACAACATTCGCGTCGCCATCGGTGTGCCGGCGCACGGTGTCGCTGGCTTCCGGCGCAGCCACGAACAGGCCACGAAAGCTCGGCTCGTGGCGCTCGGCGCGCAGCGCTTCCGCGAATCGCAGCTTGTCGCGTTCAGTGACCCAGACGTCGGATTTCTGTCGCTGCTCATGCACGACCCGAAGAGCGCGATCACCTGGACGCACGAGATCCTCGGCCCCGTTGCGAACGGCGGTGAGCAGCACGCCGCCCTGCGCGAGACGCTCGCCACGTTCTACGCGACCGGCGAGAACTCCTCGAAGACCGCCGAGGTGCTCGGGCTGCACCGCAACACCGTCAGGCAGCGGGTTGCCCGGTTCGAGCAGGAGCGCGGCGGAGAGGCCGTCAACGGAATAGAGATTTCGCTCGCGCTGAAGCTCTTCGACCTGCTCGGCGACGGCTAGCCGGCGCTTAGCGGCCCAGGCGGCCGCGCATCGCGAGCTGCAGTGCGACGAGGAGCCGATCCTCGGGCCGAGTGAGGTCGAAGCCGGTGAGCTCCTGCGCGCGGCTCACCCGGTACCTCAGCGTGTTCGGGTGTACGTCGAGGAGGCGTGCAGCCTCGCGCGCGTTGCAGCCAGCGTCGACGTAGGTGTCGAGGGTTGCGAGGAGGTCGGCATCGAAGCGGCGGTCGTAGTCGGCGAGGATGGCGATGCGCGGATCGACGAGCTCAGGTTGCCCGCCGAGCAGCTGCACCGCCTCGCGCAGCAGCACCGACGTCCGGGACGCACGGAACGAGGTCACTCGGGTATCGCTGTCGCGCGTCGCATCGAGGACCCGGTCGGCCTCGGCCCGCGCCCCCGCGACCTGCTCGAAGCCCTCGACCGGGGCGACGAGCGCGAGGTGGAGCGGGGTGCCGCTGAGCTTCGGGTGCGGATCGAATCGCCTGACGAGCTGCTCAGCCCACTCCTCGAGGCGGTGCAGGTGTTGGAGCTGGGGGAGGAGAGCGTACGCACGCGAGCCGATGAGCACGAAGCGTGCCTGCGGCGCGAAGGCGCCGATGTGGAGCCTGAGCATGCGGGCGATTTCGGTCATCGCCTCCTGGCCCGTGCGTTCGTCGGTGCGAGACGTGGTGACAGCGATCACGGCGGCATCGCCGAAGTCAGGCAGTTCGAGGAAGGCGGCCGCGGTTCCCGCATCGACTCCGCCGTGCTCCCCGAAGACGCGCTGCAGCATCATCTCGGCGGCAGATGGAGCGTCGGCATCCCTCGTGAGCACGCGAGCGGCGGCACCGGCACCACCGCGGACGATCGTCGCAGCGTCGCTACTGAATCCGTGAGCCCCCTCCTGCAGCCAGATCGAGCCGATGAACTTCCCAGAGGGCGAGTGGATCCCGGTGACGAGCCTCGGCCGCATGCCGAGCTCGGCGTGCGCGGGCACCGACACCACCTCGCGTGAGGTCTGGATCGTGCGCATGACTCCCCACTCGTTGAGCAGCCGCATCGAGTCAGCCGGTGCCTCGCGGCCGAGGATTGCGCGAATGCGGAGGTCGTCGGCGGTGCCGTCGGAGGGCGAGTACGCGAGCACGCTCGAGTCTGGCCGCTCGATGGTCACCATGCCGCCCGCGCCCTCGGCGATCACCGAGGCGAGTTCCGAGAGGTCGCCGAATGTTGAGCTGGCTCCGGCACCAATGGTTGCTGCTGCCCTGAGCTGCGCGCGGTCGAGCCTGCGCGACACGGCAGCGAGCAGCACGTCCCAGCGTGCCAGCTGGTCGACAAACACGAGTGACATGTCTGCGCTGCTCGCCGCCGCTCGGATCTCGGCGGCGTCGCTGCCCTCCCTGAGCATGAGTGCGAGCGGCCGCTCGGCCGCGCGATGCTGCGTGTGGGCGGTGAGCCACCGCAGCACGAGGTCGTCGGCGACGCCGACGAAGAGCACGAGGTCCGCGTGCGGCGCGGCCCACGGCTGCGGGGTGAGATCGGATGGCTCGATGAGCGCGACCGTGCTGATGCCGGGGTCCGCACCCGCGCGAGGCAAGACGACCTCGCGCACCGCGGAATCGAGCGCCGCAACGAGTTCTTCGAGTCGCACCGCGGTCCGCGGCTCGGCAGCGAGCGGGCCTATCCGATCCGTGTGTTCGTGCATGGTCATAATGATAGGCCGAGATCTTTGCCCTGTTGCACGATGCAGCGGGGTGGCCGCACGTGCTTTGATTAAGCCGACGTGCGGGAGCGCTCGCGCCCCGCACCTATTTTTGCCACCTCAAGGAGGAGACCGTGCAACTCACGACTTTCACGCCGCACATCACGTGCCTGGCGAACGGCTGCCAGCGATGACCGGCGACAAGAAGCTCTCACCGTTCCAGATGCTCGCGTTGGGGCTGCTGCTCTTCGCGATGTTCCTCGGTGCAGGCAACACGATTTTTGCCCCGATGGTCGGCCAGGCCGCCGGCAACGAGATGTGGATCCCGATGACGGGCTTCCTCGTGACCGGCGTCGGCCTCGTGCTGCTCGCGATCATCGCGCTCACCATGGCGGGCGGGACCGTCGAGCAGCTCGCATCGCGCGTGCACCCCGCGTTCTCGTTCATCTTCTGCCTACTGCTGTTCCTCGCGCTCGGACCGCTGTATGTGAACCCGCGCACCACCTCAGTGGTGTACGAAATCTCGGTGAAGCCGATCCTCGGCGAGGGGCTGACGCAGGGCCCGTGGGCGCTGCTCATCTTCTCCGTGATCTTCACGCTGCTTGGCGTCTACCTGTCGCTCACCCCCTCGAAGCTCGTCGACCGCGTCGGCAAGGTGATTACCCCGATCTTCTCGGTGCTGCTCATCGTGATCGTCGTGAAGTCGATTGTCACTCCGATGGGTGAGCTGCACGACGCCGTCGACCCGTACCGCGACGGTGCCTTCATCAAGGGCTTCACCGAGGGATACCTCACGATGGATGCGCTCGCAGCCCTCGTGTTCGCCGGCGTCTTCATCCAGTCGATCCGCGGCCAGGGCATTTCGAGCCGCAAGGGCATCTCGATGACGTTCCTCAAGGCCGGCATCATCACGATCATCGGCCTCGCGCTGCTGCATATTTCGCTCGCGTGGATCGGCGGATC
The DNA here is from genome assembly GCF_048061935.2 of Leucobacter sp. BZR 635. Lineage (NCBI taxonomy): Bacteria > Bacillati > Actinomycetota > Actinomycetes > Micrococcales > Microbacteriaceae > Leucobacter > Leucobacter sp. BZR 635. Next base: position 28,473 of record NZ_JBLUNZ020000060.1, read on the forward strand.
GAGCGTCGACTCGATCGGCCGCCCCGACAACGGCGGCACCGTCATCTCGGAGGCAGCCCGCACCCTGCTCGGCTACCCGGGTGTGCTCATGATCGGCCTCGTGATCTTCCTCACCGGCATCACGACGCTCGTCGCCTGCCTCACCGCGGTCGCCGACTTCTTCGCGAAGCGCTTCCCGAAGGTGTCGTACAAGACCTGGGTGTGGATCCACGCGGCTGCCGGCCTCGTGTTCGCGAACTTCGGTCTGCAGGCGGTGCTGTCGGCCGCGCTGCCGATCCTCTTCCTGCTGTACCCGCTGGGCATGACCCTCATCGTGCTCGCACTCTTCGACCGCTTCTTCGGCGGACGCCGCGCCGTGTACATCGGAGCCACGATCGGTGCAGGCGCGATCGCAATCCTCGACGCGGTCAAGGCCGCGGGCTTCCTCGTCGACGAGCTCAACGCCGCCTTTGCTTGGCTGCCGATGTTCGCCGATAACGGCGGCTGGATCCTGCCGGCAATTCTCGGCGGAGTCATCGGCTACCTCATTGGCCGCGCGAAGGGCGAGCCCGCAATTGACCGCACCGCACACATCTCCGTCATTGACGAAGACTCCGTTTCTGCGCACCCCGTAGCGAAAGGCGTACCCACCGAATGACCCGCGTGATCGTGATCGGGGCCGGCGCTGTCGGCCTCGCCTCCGCCTATTACCTCCGGAAGTCGGGTTGTGAGGTCACCGTCATCGACGAGGCCCCGCTCGCGGCGAAGGCGTCGGGGCACAACGCCGGCTGGCTCATTCCGAGCATGTCGACGCCCGTGCCCGCCCCGGGCATGATGCTGCAGGCGATGAAGTGGATGGTGCAGCCGGACAGCCCGCTGTACGTCACGCCGTCGCTGAAGCCGAGCTTCATCGGTTTCATGCTGCGCATGCTGCGGAGCTGCACGGACGCGAAGTTCCGCGAGGGGTCGGCGGTGCTCGCCGGGCTCAGCGCGACCGCGCTGTCCGACTTTGACGAGCTCGCTGCCGAGGGCGTTGAGTTTGAGCAGCACGAGGAGCCGCTCGCGATGCTGTTCACCGACGCGAGCCACGTCGACGGACGGGTCCGCGAACTTGAACTGCTCGACGGCAAGCTCCCCGGGTTTTCGTGGCGGCACATGACCGCACAGGATCTGCGCGCTCACCTGCCGGAGCTCTCGGACAACGTTGTCGCCGGCATCGAGTCGCGCGGCGACCGCTCGATCGACCCCGGCTCGTTCGTGCACGGGCTCGCAGACGCCTGCCGCAAACTCGGCGTCGAGATCCGCCTCGGCACCGCGGCGACGCTCGAACAGGCCGCGGGTGGCGAGGCCACCGTGCGCGTCGGGGCGGAGACGCTGCGCGCCGACAAGATCGTTGTCGCGGCCGGTGCATGGAGCAACGAGGTGCTGCGCGGCATCGGCGAACGCATCCCGCTGCAGTCGGGCAAGGGCTACGGCTACGACTTCCCGGTCGTGCCTGGCGGGCCGACGAAGCCGATGTATCTCGCGGAGGCCAAGGTCGCGATCACGCCGCTCAACGACCGTGTCCGCCTCGCGGGGACCATGGGGTTCGGCGGGCTCGACGAGTCGATTCAGTCGCGCCGCGCCGGCGGGATCCTCACGGGCGTGAGCTCGTACTTCGAGGGCTGGCCCGACCTGGAGCGCGCGCCCGAGCCCTGGACCGGGCTTCGCCCGATGACGCCGGACGGTGTGCCGATCATCGGCCCGCTCGCGAAGCACCCCAACGTGCTCGTCGCCACCGGTCACGTTATGCTCGGCATCAGCCTCGCCCCGACCACGGGCAAACTCATCGCGGAGCTCGCGACCGGTGTCGCACGCGCCGAACACCTGCGCGGCGTATCCGCCGACCGGTTCTGACTACAAGGAGACGCTCATGATCGCCCCAACTGGACTCCCGTTCCTCTCCGCCGCCGAAGTACGCGCGCAGATTGATCCCGACACGGCGCGCGGGCTCATCGAGCGCGCACTGCTTGAGGGCTTCGATCCCGCCGACGACCCGGCCCGCCAGTCGGTCGACGCGGGAGCCGGTCACCTGCTGCTCATGCCGTCGAGCCTGGGCAAGTCGGTCGGTGTGAAGGTCGCGTCGGTGTCGCCGGACAACCCTGCGAAGGGGCTGCCGCGTATCCAGGCGCTCTACCTGCTCATGGACGCCGCGACCCTCACCCCGCAGCTGCTGGTCGATGGTTCAGCGCTCACCATCATCCGCACGCCCGCGACAACCGCGGTGGCTGTTGACCGGCTCGCGGCACCTGATGCCTCGCGACTCGTGGTCTTCGGCAGTGGCCCGCAGGCGGTCGACCACGTGGTCGCGTTCGCGCGGATCCGCGAGCTCACCGACATCCGGCTCGTCGGCCGCAACCCCGAGCGCACCGCCCCCGCGATTGCGCAGCTCGCTGAGCTCGGCATCACCGCGACGCTCGGAACGGCAGCTGATGTTGCGGACGCTGACATCGTGCTCTGCGCGACGTCTGCGAAGGATCCGGTGTTCGACGGCGCGCTCATCAAGGACGGTGCCTGCGTCGCCGCGATGGGCTCGCACGAGGCTGACCGCCGCGAGCTGCCTGGCGACCTCATGGCGCGGGCGCTCGTCGTCGTGGAGGATCAGGAGGCCGCGCTGCGTGAGGCCGGCGACGTCATTATGGCCGCAGCTGAGGGCAACCTCGACACGGACGCGCTGCACGGTCTCGCGGAGCTCGTGCGCGGCGAGATCGCACGCGACCCCGAGCGTCCGAACGTCTTCAAGGGCACGGGAATGTCGTGGCAGGATCTCGCTGTCGTCTCGGGGCTGAGCGCGCCGAAGTAGGGATACGCTCGTGTGATGAGTGTTCTCGAGGATACGCAGCCGCTGCGCATCGGCTTCGTCATGCTGCACACCTCGCCGCTCGACGTGCCCGGCACGAAAGACGCTGGCGGCATGAACGTTGTCGTGCGTGCGCAGGCGCAGGCGCTCGCCCGCGCGGGCCACGAGGTGCAGATCTTTACGCGCCGCGCAGCGAGCGAGGCCGCAGCGCGGGTCGAACTCGCGCCCGGGCTCGCTGTGATTCATCTTGACGCTGGCCCCGCGCGGCTGCTGGCGAAGGGCGATCACGAGACGGTGCTCGCGGCCTTCGAGGCGGCGCTCGCAACCGAGCTCGAGGCGAGCCCCGTCGACCTGCTCCACGCCGAGCACTGGTTCTCCGGGGTCGCGGCGTTGCCGGTCGCGCGGAAGCTGCGGATCCCGCTCGTGCAGAGCTTCCATTCGATCGCAGTTCCGAAAGACTCCGAGCAGCCGGGCGAGCGCCCGGAGTCGCCCGGTCGGCTCGCGGGGGAGCGCATGCTTGCACGCGAGGCCGATCTGCTCGTTACGGTCAGCGCGGCAGAGCGGCGGGAGATCGTGGAGGATCTCGGCGGCGACGCGACGCGAGTGCGTGTGGTGCAGCCGGGGGTCGACGCGGACCTGTTCCGGCCATGCTCGCCCGACGAGTGCACGGATCGCGCCGAGTGGCTGCGGGACGGCGGGCTCGCAGAGGTGCTC
>NZ_JBLUNZ020000061.1:0-13347 GCF_048061935.2 Leucobacter sp. BZR 635
TCGTCGGACGGCTGCACCCGCTGAAGGGCTTCGACCTCGCGATTGCCGCGATGGGAGCAATCCCCGCGGAGCAGCGGCCGAGCCTGCGCATCATCGGGGCCTCGCCGCCCGACGGCGCCGACTATGTGCGCGGCCTGCACGAGCAGGCGGCACGGCTCGGGGTGCTCGGCACGACCTCCTTCGACGGAGCGCTGCCGCGCAATGAGCTCGCGCAGCGGATCCGGCGGGCCAGCCTCGTGCTGGTGCCCTCGCAGACCGAGACCTTCGGGCTCGTGGCGTTCGAAGCTGCCGCCTCGGGCGTTCCGGTCGTTGCACGCTCGGCCGGCGGTCTGCGCGAGGCGGTCATCGACGGCGAGACCGGCGTGCTCGTATCGGGCGACGACCCAGAAATCTGGGCGGCAGCAATGATGGAGCTACTCTCGGACCCGGCGCGTCTCGAGCGGATGGGGGCCGCGGCACGAGAACACGCCCTCAGCCGCAGTTGGGCGGCGTCGGCGCAGGAACTCGGAAGTGCCTACGCGGAGCTCCTTGACCGTGCCCTGCCGACGCCGAACACCCAGTAGCGCCAGAGCGGCGAGGGGCTCTTCACCATCGAAGGTGTAGATCTCAGCGCTGTGGAACGCTCACCTGCCATGGCCTCAGCGCTGTGGAATGCTCACCTGCCATGGCCTCAGCGCTGTGGAACGCTCACCTGCCATGACCTCAGCGAGGTCATGAGCTTTTTACCGCAAATCACTCCTGACTTCGCTGAGGTCATGTCTTGTGAGCGATTCGGGCCTGGCGCGCCGGTGCCTTGAAAGCCGCTTCGAGTAACCGGGTGCCGTGAGCTGCGCACCGGTCGCGGGCGCTTCGCGCCCTTGCCGCGCAGGGCGCAGAGGTCCGGGTCGTGTGCGTTTCGCAGCCCCCAGGTGTGTTTGTGAAGAGCCCGGTTAGCGGCCGCGGCGCTGACCGCCGCCGGCGGAACCGGCTCGCCCCTGGCCACCACGACGTCCGTTGCCGCCGGCCGGAGCAGCGCCCCGGCCGTCGCGCGCGCTGCGCTTCCGGTCCGAGCCGGCCGCCTGGCCGCGCCCACCCTCGGAGCGCCCACCCTCGGAGCGCCCGCTGTCGGTGCGGCGCTCGCCCGAACGCCCGCCCTGCGAACGCCCAACATTCGCGCGGCTGCGCTGCGGGCGATCCTGCGAGAAGACCGGCTTCACGATCTCGGCGACCTCACCGACGAGATCGACGACCACGGGCGACTCAGCGGTCACGGTTTGCGGGGTGACCTTGATGCCGGCCTTCCGCAGCAGCACCGCGGTGTCCTTGCGCTGCGTCGGCAACATGATCGTGACGACCTCGCCCTCCTTGCCGGCGCGGGCGGTGCGGCCCGAGCGGTGCAGATAGGCCTTGTGCTCGGCCGGCGGATCGACGTGGATGACGAGCTCGATGTCGTCGACGTGCACGCCGCGCGCTGCGACGTCAGTCGCGACGAGCACCTTCACGTCGCCCGCTGCGAACGATGCGAGGTTGCGGTCGCGGATGCCCTGCGAGAGGTTGCCGTGCAGGTCGACGGCGGGGATGCCGCCCTCGGTGAGCTCGCGCGCGAGTTTCTTCGCGTGGTGCTTCGTGCGCATGAACAGCACGCGGCGGCCGGTGCCCGAGGCGAGCTTGCGAACGAGGGCGCGCTTGCCGGCGGGGCTGTCGACCTCGAAGACGTGGTGGGTCATGGCCGCGACGGGGCTGTTCGCCTCGTCGACCGAGTGCGAGACCTCGTTGTGGAGGTAGCGGCGCACGAGCTTGTCGACGCCGTTATCGAGCGTCGCGCTGAACAGCAGACGCTGGCCCGACTGCGGCGTCTTATCCATGATGCGGGTGACGACGGGCAGGAAGCCGAGGTCGGCCATATGGTCGGCCTCGTCGAGCACGGTGATCTCGACGGCGTCGAGGTTCACGTGGCCCTGCTTCATGAGGTCTTCGAGGCGGCCGGGGCAGGCGACGACGATGTCGACGCCGTCCTTCAGTGCGTTCACCTGGCGGGTCTGATTGACGCCACCGAAGATCGTCGTGGTCTTCAGGTCGTAGCTCTTCGCGAGCGGCGTGATCACGGCGCTGATCTGGGTCGCGAGCTCGCGCGTGGGGGCGAGCACGAGCGCGAGCGGCCGGCCCGCGCGGCGCCTGCCGCCTGCGAGCGCGCCACCGAGGCGTGCGACCATCGGGATCGAGAACGCGAGCGTCTTGCCCGATCCGGTCTTCCCGCGGCCGAGCACGTCGCGCCCCGAGAGTGTGTCGGGGAGCGTGTCGATCTGGATCGGGAACGCCTCGGTCTTTCCCTCCGCCGCGAGCGTCGCGACGAGGGGAGCGGGCACGCCGAGCGCGCTGAAAGTGGTGGACTTCGTCTGGGTCATGTGGGTGTCAATGCCTTTCGGGCACAATCCACGGCCGTGCTCTGCGCCTCCGCGCTCACACGAGCGAATGAAGGCGGACATCGAGATCCGTGGTGCATGGCGAAGGTGGCGAGCGCCACTTCCGTTCGCCGGAGAAAGATCTCAATTCACACTCTCGTTCGAGTGAGACGAGTGAGCCCGTGTGCATCGGATGCCGACGCATTTCTGCGGGAGACCCGGGACCTGAGCAAGCGTTCTACGACGCAGGGAAACCCTTTGGGTTTCACAAGTACCGCCAGTCTAGCAGCCGCTACTCGGTCACACGCACGAGCATTTTGCCCATGTTCGCGCCCTGCATCATGGCGATGAAGGCGTCAATCGTGTGCTCGATGCCGTCGACCACGGTCTCGTCGTACGCGATCTTGCCCTCGCCGAACCAGCCCGTCATCCGCTCAGTGAACTCGGGGGCCTTGTCCCAGTGTGCGCCGACGGTGAAGCCCTGCATGGTGAGGGCGCGGGTGATCATATTCGCGAGGTTCGTCGGCCCCACCGGACGTTCTGTCGCGTTGTACGCGGCGATGGCACCGCAGAGCGCGAGCCGGCCGCCGTCGTTCATCGCGGCGAGGGCCGCTTCGAGGTGGTCGCCGCCCACGTTGTCGAAGAACACGTCAACGCCGTCGGGGGCAGCGTCGGCGAGCTGGCCGCGCACAGGCCCGTCCTTGTAGTTAAACGCCGCGTCGTACCCGTACTTCTCGGTGAGCAGCGCCACCTTCTCGGGAGATCCCGCCGACCCGATGACGCGCCCCGCGCCCAACTGCTTGGCGATCTGACCGGCTGCGGTGCCGACCGCGCCGGCAGCGCCCGAGATGAAGACCGTATCGCCCTCCTGAAGCCCCGCAATCGTCGTGAGCCCGACGTAGGCGGTGAGCCCGGTCATGCCGAGCATGTGCAGGCGCAGCGACAGCGGCAGGCCCGGAACCTCCGCGACCGGTCGGAAAGTCGATGCGTCGGCCTGGATCACGTCGGTCCAGCCGTGCTGGTGCAGCACCGCGGTGCCGACTGGCAGCTCCTCCGCGGCTGAGGCGACGACGCGGCCGACTGCCCCGCCCGCGATAACGTCACCGATTTGGTAGGGCGGCACATAGCTGCGCGCGTCGTTCATGCGGCCGCGCATGTACGGATCCACCGACACGAACTCGTTGCGCACGCGCACCTCACCCGGCGCGGGATCCCCATACGTCACCGTGACCGTCTCGAAATCCTCGTGCACGGGCCAGCCGATGGGCCTGCGGGCGAGGCGGATCTGGGTGCTGTTCTCGTGGGTCATGATGCTCCTTCGCTCGGGGATCTGGCAACTTCAGCATCTCCGACCATAACGGCTCGCACTGGGCGCGTGTCCAGTCTGGACGACACCCCGGCACTTGCCACAGCACCGTGGTTCAAAGCTATGCTGAGGGTTCCAGTACACATCCGCTGGGGGGGCCCGAAGGGGCTGAGATCCACTACTTGTTGTGGACCACTCCAGGAACCTGATCTCGTTCACACGAGCGGAGGGAAGCGGTCACTATGTTGATCCATGTTCACGTATCACCCACACCGATGGGCGACGAAAACGGACGCTACAGCTGCGTCGAAGGCGCGATCCGCGTCATTGAGCAGAGCGGCCTCGAGTACGAGGTCGGGGCGCTCGGCACCACCATCCAAGGGCCAGCCGAACAGCTCTGGCCACTCATGCGCGAGCTCCACGACGCCACCCTCGCGGCCGGCGCCGATCGCGTCATGACGCACATCCGGATCCTCGAAGCCAAGGACGACGTCATCGAGGCATCGATGAGCGACCTGGCTGCACGCATCACGCACTAACGCCCGGCCGCCGTGAGACTCCTCACACGGCAGATTCTCCCAGTGCTCCTCGCCGTGACCGGCGCGGTGCTGCTGTGGGCTCTGCTCGTGCGTGTCACCGACGTCCCCGCCTACCTCCTCCCATCGCCCGCAAGCGTGTGGCAGGCGGCGTGGGGCGACCGGGCGCTGCTCGGGATGCACCTGCTTGCCACTCTCCGGATCGCAGTCGCTGGCTTCGCGGCTGGTGCTCTGCTCGGCGTCGCCGTCGCGGTTGTGCTCGGGCTCTCAGGGACGCTGCGACGCGCCGTCGAACCGCTGCTCATCGCAAGCCAGGCGATCCCGCCGGTGATCTTCGCTCCGATCCTCATCGCCGCCCTCGGGTTTGGCGCGCTGCCGAAGATCCTCGTCGTCACGCTCGGTGCGTTCTTCCCGGTCGCGATCAGCGCGAGCGCCGCCATGCGCGACGCCGACCGCTACCTCGTCGACCTCATGGTCTCGATGGGAGCCTCCCGGCTCACGGTACTCAGACGCGTCAGGCTCCCCGGCAGCGTCCCAGCGATCGTCGCCGGGACAAAGGTTGCCGCGAGCTACGTCGTGTTCAGCGCCATCATCGCCGAGTGGATGGGATCCTCCATCGGGCTCGGCGTCTACCTGCAACGCTCGCAAGCGAGCTACCAGATGGATCAGCTCTTCGCCGCAGTCGGCGTCATCGCCGTGCTCGGCGTGCTGCTCTTCTGGCTCTCCACACTCATCGGGGAGCTCGCGCTCGCGCGGCCCCGATCCGCCCACATCAGAAAGACATCGCACCAATGACGCTTCGCACCTCACCCACCCGGACCGCCGGCCCCGCCACCGCGCTCGCCGCGGCCCTCCTCCTCACGGGCTGCGGGGCAGCCGACACCGACACGGATCTGCAGCCCGCAACGCTCATGCTCAACTGGACGCCGAACGCACACCACGCCGGCATCTACTACGCGCAAGAACACGGGCTGTACGAGGCCGCCGGAATCGATCTGCAGATCATCGAGCCCGGTGACGGGATTGGTGCCGAGGCCGCAGTCGCAGAAGGCCAGGTCGAGTTCGGCATCTCGCAGGCAGAATCAGTGCTGCCCGCCCGCGCCGCAGGCATGGACGTCGCGGCGATCGCGACGCTGCTGCCCGTGAACGACTCGGTGCTCATGGGGCTCCAGGGCTCGGGCCTCACCTTTGACGCAGGCTCGCTCGCTGGCCTCACCTACGGTGGCTACGGCGGTGCCCTCGAAACAGAGATCATGTCTGAACTCACGAGCTGCGGAGGCGGCAACCCCGACGACGTCGAGTTCATTGAGATCGGCAACGTCGACTACCTTGCCGGCCTCGAACAGGACCGTTTCGACGTGACCTGGGTCTTCGGCGGCTGGGACGCCCTGCGAGCGCAGACCGAACGCGACGACGTCGTCATCCTGTCGATGGCGGAGTACGAGAGCTGCATCCCGAACTGGTACACCCCGATCATCGTCGGCAGCCCGAAGCTGTTGGACCAGGATCCCGAGCTCGCGGAAGCGTTCCTTGCGGCGACAAGCAGCGGCTACGACGCGGTCGTGGCGGATCCTGCTGCGGGTGCCGCAGCGCTCCTCGCCGGAGCGCCGGAGCTCGAGGAAGGCCTCGTGGAGAGCGCCGTCGCCTACTACGCTCCCCGCTTCACCGAGCAGGGCAAGTTTGGTGAGATGGAAGAGCAGGTGTGGCAGCGCTTCACCGACTTCCTCGTGCAGGCCGAGATGCTCGACGACGCGAAGGCGCTCGACGGCGCCTGGACGAATGACTACCTCCCCGCACAGTAACGCGCACGCCGCGGCTGGTGCGGCTGGCGGTCACGCGGGACTTACCGTGACCGCCATCTCGCACGCCTTTCGAGCACCGGGCAGCGGACGGTTCAGCCGCCGTGGGGAGCTGCGACCGGTGCTCGCCGACGTCTCATTCGACGTTGCGCCCGGCACACTCACCGCACTCGTCGGTCCGAGTGGGTGCGGGAAGTCGACGCTGCTGCGCATCCTCGCTGGCCTCGCAGTGCCTGCGGAGGGGAGCGCGAGAATCGGAACGGTCGGCCTCGTCGGCACCCCAGGTGGGGTTGCCTACCACCCGCAGCGTGACGCCTTGCTGCCGTGGCTGCGCGCACTCGACAACGCGACGCTCGGAGCCGAAACCTGCGGGCGAGACCGTGCTGAGGCGCGCAGCGAGGCGTTGGCGCTCCTCGACCGGTTCGGGCTCGCGGGCCAGCAGGATGCGTGGCCCGACGAGCTCTCGGGCGGAATGCGTCAACGGGTTGCGCTCATGCGGACGTTCCTCATGCCGCAGCAGGTGCTCGCGCTCGACGAACCGCTCGGCGCGCTCGACGCACTCACGCGCAGACGACTGCAACGTTGGCTGCTCGAGATCGTCGCGGAGGACCGTCGGCCGACTCTCCTCGTCACCCACGACATAGACGAGGCGCTGCTGCTGGCCGACCAGATCCTCGTCTTCAGCGACCGGCCTGGCCGGATCGTGCACGTCGAGAACCGCCCGGCCCCGGCCGCCCGTCTCGAGGAACACGAGACGGGCGAGGACCGGGAGGCGGCTCGCGGGCTCCTCGCGGCGCTCAAGGAATAGCTCAACCTGTCACAACGACAACGGGGCCACGACCGTCGCCAGGCCGGCAAACTTTTCAATAGGCTGAGTGCATGACTGCAACTCTCGTCGCCCAGGATCTCGCCGGCGGCTACGCGCACCGCACACTGTTCGAGGGGCTCGACCTCACCGTCGCGCCCGGCGACGTGATCGGCGTCGTCGGCGTGAACGGGGCGGGCAAGTCGACGCTGCTGCGGATCCTCGCCGGGGAGCTATCGCCGCAGGCCGGCTCGCTCCACCTCGCGCCGCGCGACGCCTTTGTCGGCTGGCTGCCGCAGGAACACGAGCGCGTCGCCGGCGAGACCGTCGCGGAGTATGTCGCGCTGCGCACCGGCTGCGCGCAGGCGACGGCCGAGATGGACGCGGCGGCCGAGGCCCTCGGCAGTACTGAGGCGGTGCGGCCGGGGGATCCAGATCCCGCCGACACCTACTCCGTGGCGCTCGACCGCTGGCTCGCGAGCGGCGCGGCTGACCTCGAGGAGCGCCTGCCCGCGGTGCTCGCGGAGCTGGGGATCCGCACGGGCGAGGGATCCGGCACCCCCGGCCGCGCGACCGCCGTGACCGAGCAGACCCTCATGACCTCGCTCTCTGGCGGGCAGGCCGCGCGCGTGGGCCTCGCCGCGCTCCTGCTCTCGCGCTTCGACATCGTGCTGCTCGACGAGCCGACCAACGACCTCGACCTCGACGGTCTCGAGCGCCTCGAGAGCTTCGTGCAGGGGCTCCGCGGCGGCGTCGTGCTCGTGAGCCACGACCGCGAGTTTCTCGCGCGCTGCGTCACCCGCGTGCTCGAACTCGACCTCGCCCAGAACTCCAACCGCGTCTTCGGCGGCGGCTACGACGCCTACCTCGAGGAGCGCGCGATCGTGCGACAGCACAAGCGCGACGACTACGAGGAGTTCGCCGCGAAGAAGGCCGACCTCGTCGCGCGTGCACGCACGCAGCGCGAGTGGTCGAGCCAGGGTGTGCGCAACGCGATGAAGAAGAACCCGGATAACGACAAGATCCGCCGCGCAGCATCGACCGAATCGAGCGAGAAGCAGGCGCAGAAGGTGCGGCAGATGGAGAGCCGCATCAAGCGGCTCGACGAGGTCGAGGAGCCGCGCAAGGAGTGGCAGCTCGAGTTCACGATCGGCGAGGCTCCGCGGTCGAGCGCCGTCGTCGCGACCCTCAACGCCGCCGTCGTGCACCAGGGCAACTTCACGCTCGGGCCGGTCTCACTGCAGCTCAACGCGGGCGAACGCGTCGGCATCACCGGGCCGAACGGGGCCGGGAAATCAACGCTGCTCCGGCTGCTCTTCGGCAGGCAGCAGCCCGACGAGGGGAGCGCCGCGCTTGGCGCATCGGTCGCGATCGGCGAGATCGACCAGGCGCGCTCGCTGTTCGCAGGTGAGGATCCGCTCGCCGAAGCCTTCGAAACCCTCGTCCCCGAGATGACCGCGGCCGAGGTGCGCACGCTGCTGGCAAAGTTCGGGCTCAAGGCGGACCACGTGAGCAGGCCCTGCGGCGAACTCTCGCCGGGGGAGCGGACGCGCGCGGGCCTCGCGCTGCTGCAGGCGCGCGGCGTAAACGTGCTCGTGCTCGATGAGCCCACGAACCACCTCGACCTGCCGGCGATCGAGCAGCTCGAGCAGGCGCTCGAAAGCTACGAGGGTGCGCTCCTGCTCGTCACCCACGACCGTCGCATGCTCTCGACGGTGCGCCTTGACCGGCGCTGGCAGGTGTCCGGTGGGGTCGTAACAGAGCTCTAGACGCACGGGCCTCGGCGCAGAGGCTAGACGCGGTGGTATGGCGGCACAGCTCTAGACGCACATCGGTGGGCCGAGCTCTACTTCCTCCCCGTCCACCGTCATCGTTGCGATGCCGCAGACGCGCGCCTCAACGTTTGGTTCGATGAGCAGCGGGGTATAGAGCGAGTTCACGCTCTCGGCGGTGCGCTCTTGGCTGCGGCTGCTCTGCGGGTCGTCCTTCGGGTAGATGCGCATGGAGAGCGTGTTGCCGTCGGCCGATCCGTCGACGCGCGTGACCCGGCCCCACACGCCCATGCACGAGTTTGAATACAGCATCTCGATCTGCACGGCACCGTCGTGGCGCGGCCCGACATCGGCGATGACCCTGTCGTGGCGGCACTCGGTCTTCATCGGGTCGACGCCATCGACAGGATCGAGGTACTCATTGCCCGCGAGGGCGGGACGTTGGCTGCTCCAGTAGTTCTCGCGGCTCTGCAGCACGTTCCACCACACCAGGCTTGACGCTCCGACGGAGAGCACCGCGGTGGCGGCGAGCAGGGCAAGGATGCGGCCTGCGCGCCGCGGCCGGCCGCCGGCGACGTCGCCGAGGTCGACGCTTCCCGACTGGGGGAGCCCGGGAATGAGGGTCTGGCGGCGGGCCAACCACGCGTCGGCATCGGCGTTGAGTTCGGTCGTGAGTACGCGAACAGTTTTCTCTGTGGGGAGCCGCTTGCCCGAGAAAGCTTCAGAGAGCACGCTCTTTGAAATGCCTGTGCGCGACTCAAGGGCGAGCAGTGTCGGGTCACCCGCGGTGAGCTTGAGAGAACGGAGGTCAGCTGCGAAACGCTCGCGGGAATCCTGAACGTCCGCACCCGTAGGGGGACGTTCGGAAACGCCCTCGGAAGTCTCCACATTGATAGCCATACTCCTTATATACCGGGCTTTTGCGCCAGTAGCGAGGGTTCCCTGCACGAACATGGGCGAAGAGCTGTTCGGACTTTCCGTCCTGAGTCAGGAAACCCGGTGGTTGTTGAGGATGTTGCCTGTCGCGGAGCGCACATCAGACGTACAGAGGAAAGGCTGTTAAGATTTCGCAGATAGGGCCGAGCGTATCCGCTGCAGCACGACCAGGAGAGTCAATGGCTATCGCGAACACCGTAACCGAGAGCGCACCAGCGCACGTTGAGTCAGAAGCGACTCCGTCGGAAGTCTCCGCAGGGGCACCGCAGGAGATTCAGCGCTCCGCCGCAGACCGCTTTATGCGCAGCCTGCTGCGTGTCGAAGGGGCGAAGAAGACGCCCTTCATCAACCGCGATGCGCACCGCAACTTCCGCGTCGCCATCGTGATCTCGGGAATTCGCTGCCTCATCACGTACCTGCTCATCCCGATCCTCGTGCCCGTGCTCGGCTTTGCCGGCGTGCTTGCCGCTCCGCTGGGCATCGCGCTCTGCCTGGTCGCGGTCGTGAACGGCGTGGTGAGTGTTCGCCGGTTCTGGATCAGTGACCACCGAGGCAAATGGATGTACACCTGGTTCATCGTGTTTGTCTTTGCGATCCTTGCCGTCGCTATGTACTCCGATATCGCGAGCATTGTGAGCCCAGCATGACCCCCGCGCCCGACACCTCAAACGCCGTCGATAGCGACGCCCGCGACAGTGATGCCCTCGGGAACGGCGTCCTTGATAACAGCACCCTCGATAACGGCGTTCTCGATAGCGCTGCCGCGGAAGATGACGGCCCCGAGCACGTTCCCGCGAACGCGTGGGTGACGATGGGGATCTTTGCGGTCTTCGTGATCGCGTTCGGCACCTGCGCGTCGACCTTCATGTTCAACTAGCGCAGGCTCTCCGCCCGGGCCGCTGCCGATTCCGCGTTGCGGCAGTGCTCGTCCTGCTGCTCTGCCGCTCTGCCGCTCTGCCGCGCTGCCGCGCTGCCGCGCTGCCGCGCTCCTGACGCCGCACTGTCCTGGCGCCGCAGTTCTGTGCCAGGGGCGAATCTGTGTATCGAAAGGTTGTCGCAACAACTAAGTTGTGTAGAGTGAGTGCGGCAACGGCCGGATCGCTGCCGCAGAAACGCAAGGAGCACGCAATGACTCACCAACTGGCATCCGAAGTCCCCGACGAGCGCTTGCTCTCAGCGGGGCTCGCCATGGACGCGGTCACGCTTCGTGTCGGCGACCTCGAACTGATGAGTAGCTACTACGAGAACGCGCTCGCGCTCACGCCCCTCGAAGAGCGGTCCCGAGGCGCTCAGGTGCACCGGGTGCTCGGACGCGGGAGCGTGCCGATGGTGCGACTGATCCACACCCCCGACCTCCCCGCAGTCAACCCTCGCGCCGCGGGGCTCTTCCACACGGCGTTCCTCTTCGAAGACGCCGCGAGCCTTGCCGCGACGGTCTACCGCACGGCGAAAGACCCACGCAGCAGCTTCAGCGGATCGAGCGACCACCTCGTCAGCGAGGCCTTCTACTTCACCGACCCTGAGGGCAACGGGATCGAGCTCTACCGCGACCGGCCGCGCGACACCTGGCAGTACGACAACGGCCAGATTCGCATGGATACGCTCTATCTCGATCCGAATGCCTACCTCCAGGAGCACCTCGACGACGACACCCTTGCGGGGGTCTCGACGAAGCCGGGCAGCATCGGACACGTGCACCTGCAGGTGGGCAACGTGCAGCGTGCCCGCGAGTTCTACGTCGACGCGCTGGGCTTCGCCGCAACCGCGAGCGTCAACTCGAGCGCGCTGTTCGCATCAGCCGGCGGGTACCACCACCACGTGGCCATGAACACCTGGAACAGCCAGGGTGCCGGCCCGCGAGCGGCCTCGCGGGGCCTCGGAAGCGTCGCCGTGACGTTGCCCGGCAGAGCCGACCTCGACGCGCTCGGCGCGCGGCTCCGCGCCGGGGGCTTCGCCTTCGCCGACGACGGCCATTCGGTCGCCGTCGACGACCCGTGGGGCACACGCGTCACGCTGTCGATGCCGGGTACCGGCGCGACGGAACTCATCGACCGATAGCGGCAGTGGCGGGCGGGAATCGCTGATCCCCCCGCCCCCGCGGACGAAGCACTCAACAACGACGGAACGGACGAATGACCTACTCAGCTCCACGCATGAACCCGGCAGAATCGCGGGCATGGCTCGGCCTGGTGTCAGTCTCTCAGCTCCTCCCGCACGTGCTCGATACCCAACTGCTGCGCGACTCCGAGCTGACGCACTTCGAATTCACGGTGCTGTCGGCACTGTACGTCGCGCCGGATGCGACGGTGCGGATGTCGCAGCTCGCGGAGACCACCGCTGCGACGCTCCCGCGGCTCTCGCACGTGTGCACCCGCATGGAAAAGCGCGAGCTTCTGCAGCGCGTGCCCTGTGCGGACGATCGGCGGGCGACCGACATCCAGCTCACCTCGACGGGGCGGCGAGTCTTCATTCGTGCGATCCCGAACCACATCGAACTCGTGCGCGGCCTCGTCATCGAGGGGCTCAGCCCCGAGCAGCTCGAGGCGCTCGCCGATATCACCGAGACGATCAACGCGCGCCTCAGCGCGCACACGGGAACCTAAGCAGCCCCACCAAATTGCCCGGCCCACCCCGCCGGGAAACCCAGCTCCGCCCACAAGGAAGAAGAGATGAACCGCAACACCCCCTCACACTCGCAGGCGCAGACCCAGATCCAGACCCAGGCGCGAACGCGAAACCGCGTGCTCGCCATTATCGGCGGAATCCTGCTTGTGGCGCTCATCGCCGGAGCGGCCTGGTGGTTCACGAGCCGTGCAGCGGGCGCAGGCGGTGCTGAGTCGCAGGTTGACGCGAACGGTGTGCCCATGGAGCGGGCCGACGGGCTGCCGGCAAGCACGGCGATGGGCGTGAACGAACTGCGCGTGCGGGCCTTCGACGAGGTGGAGACGTTCTACCGGGAAGCGATCGGCCTGGCAGTGCTCGACGAAGCCGAAGGTGACGTGACCCTCGGCCTGGGCGACGAGCCGATCATCAGGCTCGTGCGCTCGGAGGAGCCGCTGCCCAGCCCGACCGATGCCGGGCTGTTCCACACCGCGATCCTCTTCCCTGACCAGGCGACGCTCGCGGCGACTCTGCTGCTCGCCGCGGAGCACGCCCCCGAGCTGTATCAGGGCTCGGCCGATCACCTCGTGAGTGAGGCGTTCTACTTCGCCGATCCAGAGGGGAACGGGGTCGAGCTGTATGTCGATCGATCGCGCGCTGAGTGGCAGTGGGATAACGGCTCAGTGCAGATGGATAGCCTGCCGCTCGACCCGAACGCGTTCATCGAGGAACACCTGGAGCCCGCGGATTCGGGCGAAGGCGCTGAGCGCGCGGCGATCGTCGGGCACGTACACCTGAAGGTGGGAGACCTCTCGCAGGCCCGCAAGTTCTATGCCGACACGCTCGGCTTCGACGTCGTCTCCGAAGACGAGGGCGCGCTGTTCTACTCCGCCGGTGGCTACCACCACCACCTCGCGACGAACACCTGGCAGACCGCGGGGGCCGGGCCACGCAGCACGGAGGTTGGGCTTGGCTCGGTCACGGTGGCGCTTCCCGATGCGGCTGCGGTTGACGCGGTGAGCGAGCGGCTTGAACGCGCTGGAGTCGCCTTCGACAGGGTCGAGCGCGGCGTGGTCGCGGCGGATCCGTGGGGCAACAAGATCCGCCTCATCGCCGCCGCGGACTAGCCCCGACGCGCTCAGGCCTAGCCCGACGAGCCGCGGCTCTGGAGTTCCGCCCGCGCCCGCGATCCTCCCCGCCCCGAGTTTTCT
>NZ_JBLUNZ020000062.1:0-17050 GCF_048061935.2 Leucobacter sp. BZR 635
ACCCGAGCCTTCTGCGGGCAGTGTAAGCCTCAGCCAGGATTAATCGGGGCGGAGAGGATGCAGACTCGGGCCGCGAGGAAGACCCGCCCGGAGGCGGCACCGCCGGGGAGGGCCGCGCGCTACGCAGGTCGCTCAGCAGTTGGGCCGGCCGCCGCGTCCTCAGCCGCATCAGCCTTCCGATACGCCGCCTGCAGGCCGAACCCAAAGGCCAGCGCCACGAAGAACATGAGCACACCATAGACGGCCGCGGGCAGCGACAGCTCCACGTTGCCGAGCACGGTCTGCGCGATGACGATCGCGAGGGTCGCGTTGTGGATCCCGATCTCGAACGAGCTCGCGATCGCCTGCCTGCGACCGATCTTGAACAACCGCGGCACGAAGAACCCGACCGCGAGACTGATGAGGCAGAACAGCACGGTGATGAGCGCGAGCTGCCCGAGGTTCTCGAGCAGCATGTCGAGGTTCGAGACGATCGCGCCCGCGATCACGATGATGAGGATCACGATCGAGGCGATCCGCACCGGCTTATCCATGCGGTCGGCAAACTCAGGCCGCCACTTTCGGATCAGCATGCCGATTGCAACCGGCGCGAGCACGATCGCGAACACCTCCACTGTCTTGCCGAGCTGCATGCCGAGAGTCGCGTCACCCGGCATGAAGTAGGCGATCGCGAGGTTCGTGATGAGCGGCAGCGTCACCACCGCCACCACCGAGTTGATGGCGGTGAGTGAGATGTTCAGCGCGACATCGCCCCGGAAGAGGTGGCTGTAGAGGTTCGCGGTGCTGCCTCCCGGCGACGCGGCGAGCATCATCATGCCCACCGCGAGCACCGGCGAAAGCCCGAAGGCGAGCACGAGCCCGAAACAGATGGCCGGCAAGATGAGTAGCTGGCAGACGAGCGCGATGAACACCGCCTTCGGATGCTTCGCGACGCGCGTGAAATCGCCGACGGTGAGGCTCAGGCCGAGGCCGAGCATAATAATGCCGAGTGCAACCGGCAATCCAATGGTGGTCAACGCTGATCCCATAGCCTCAGTATGGCCCAGGCAGAGTGAAAAGTCTCGCGTGGCTCAATGATCATCCCCTCCCAGCACGAGCCGCGGCCAACCTTCCACATCGCGCAGCAGCTGTCGGTCGTGCGACGACACGATGACTGCCGCCTGCGTTGCCCCGAGTGCCGCCGTGAGTTCATCGACGAGTGCTATCGACAGATGGTTCGTAGGCTCGTCGAGGAGGAGTACCTGCGGCATCCCCGCGAGCACGAGGGCGAGTTCGAGTCGTCGCTGTTGCCCCATGGAGAGTTCGCCGATCCGCTTGCCCGTCGCATGCGAGGGGAGCAGACCGAGCTGCGAGAGCCCGATCGCCTCGGAGCCTGGCAGCATGCCGCCGGCAACCAGAGCGTCAGTGCGGGAGCGGTAGTAGTCCATGGCGCGCACCTCTGCAGGCAGCCGCGCCTCCTGCCTGAGATAGCCGACGCGGATCCCGTGCGGCACACGCACCGAGCCCGAACTCGGGGCGAGACTCCCCGCGGCCACCGCAAGCAGCGTTGACTTGCCCGAACCGTTCGGGCCGGTGACGAGCAGCCTGCCGCGCTGCCCGAGCGCGAAAGAAACGGGCCCAGCGAGCCTTCCCGTGAAACTGACATCGGTGAGCGTGAGGAGGTCGGCCCCTGCCCGGGCGCTGAGATCAGGAAAGCGGAACTCCTGCGGGGGCGGCGGCACGGTCACTGCGTGGGCCTCCAGCGCCTCCTGCCGTCGGTGCACGCTCTGAACAAGCCCGCCTGCGCGGGTAGCGCGGCCGTGTTTGTTCGTGCCCTTTTCTGGTCGCCAACCCGAGACGAGCCGGTTCTGGGCGCTGCTCAGACTCTCCTGCAGTCGGGCCTGTTCGGCGCGCTGCCGCTCGTACTCCTGCTCCCAGCGCTCCCGCTCGGAGACGCGGCCTGATCGGTACCCCGCGTAACCGCCCCCGTACACCCGAGGCCTTCCGTCTGGCGTCGGATCGAGGTCAACGAGCGTCTCCGCGACATCGGCGAGCAGCGCACGGTCGTGGCTGACGAGCACGACACCGCCCGTGCGCACCCGCAGCTGCGCCGTGAGGAAATCGAGCCCGCTCCGGTCGAGGTGATTGGTGGGCTCGTCGAGGAACAGGAAATCGTCGTCGGCCCCGAGCAGGCAGGCGAGCCGCACCCGATAGCGCTGCCCGACCGACAACTGTGCGAGCGGCACCCGCATGTTGGTTTCGGCGTCGAGCGCTTCGAGCGCGACCGTCACCCGCCGTTCGGCGTCCCACGCGTCGAGTGCCTCAGCGGCCTCGAGCGCGCTCGCGTAAGCCGCAGCCGCGTCGTCAGCCGCAGCCGCGGCCGCAGCCTCAGCCACAGCGTCGGCCGATGAGTCGGAGGCCATGGCGCTCGCCGCCGCGTCGAGCGCCGCGAGGGCAGCCACCGATGGCGCGATCGCTGCCGCGACCGCGTCGCCCACGGTTCTGTCGTCCGCCGCTGACATCTCCTGCTCTGCGAGACCGAGCGTGCCGATGCGCTGCACGGATCCGCTGTCGGGCGGGATGCGGCCTGCGAGCGCGTGCAGCAGCGTGGTCTTTCCGCGCCCGTTCTCGCCGACAATGGCGATGCGCGATGCGGGCGTGACGACGAGGTCGACATGTTCGAGTACGCGCGTAGGGCCGCGGAGCACGGAGATGTCCGAAGCAACGATCTGAGCGCGGTCGCCCGCGGGAAATGGGGTGGTTGGAGTGTGCATGAGGGGTCCTTCAACGTGGCACACCTCGATCCTCAGTGGATCAGGGCGCGCAAATAACGGCGACCCGGTCAGGGTCAGAAATTGAGTGGATACCGCGCTCGGAGAAGCTCAACGAGGCGCGGTGTGCCGCTCTGCCGTTACGTGAAGTACAAATGCATGCCCCTAGCCTAGCGCGTCAACCACCCAGCGCGTCCACCACCGCCGCGCGGCGCTGCGGCACCGTCTCCGAGGGATCAGCAAAGACGCGGGTCGCGCGCCCCTCGCTAAACGCAGGCCAGCCCGGGTCGCCGCTGCGGATGAAGGACACCCACGCGGCGTGCATTTCGAGGCCGAGCGCCGCGGGGGCAGCCGGCCCGTTGAGCCGCAGCGCGTCATCGTCATCGAGTAGGTCGAAGGCGAACGCAATGTCGAGGGCGTGCGCGGCGCGGAGGTCGCGCACGGGGCTCTCCCACGCAAACTCGTACACGAAGGTTGGCGCCCTGCGACCGCGCGCGAGCCGGGTGGCCGGGGCGCGCAGCAGGCGGTCGGTGACGAGCTGGCCGAGCCGCTCGCCGTGTGACGCCTCCGGGTAGGCTTCGCGAACTGCCCGGGCGGCGGCGCGCGGGATGCGCATGGCGAGGCGCGCGAGCCACGCCTTCGCGCGCCCGATGCCCGCGACCGCATCGGGTGTGAGCCACAGCCGGTACTCGTCGGTGTTCGTGCCGATGAGGATCGGGATATCGGCGTCGAGGAGCGCCTCGGCGGGAGACGCAGGGAGCGACTCAGGATCGATCGCGAGCGTGTACCCGGGGGTGCCGCCGAGCGGCGACCCACCGGCCGCGATGTCTGAGCGTGCGGCGAGCAGTTCGGCTGGTCCCGCCGAGTCGAAGCCGTCCCGGGTCGCGGCGACCCGCAGCCGCTTGGCGAGCGCATCGGAGACCCTGCGGGCCTTGACGGGTTCGACCGCATCGAGTGGACCAGACTGGATGATCGCCCCGGCGACGAGCGCACGCGCCTCTGGCTGCGCGAGCAACGCTGCGACGAGCGCACCGCCGGCCGATTCGCCCATGACGGTGATGCGCGCGGGATCCCCTCCGAACGCGGCGACCTCGCGGTGTACCCACTCGAGCGCGAGCTGCGCGTCGCGCAGCCCCAGGTTCAGCGGAGCGTCATCGAGCACGCTAAACCCCTCGGCTCCGAGCCGGTAGTTTGCCGAAACGAATACGATGCCGTCACGCGCAAACGTGCTGCCGTCGTATCCGCTCTGCGCGGCGGCTCCGCGCTCGAGCGCTCCGCCGTGCAGCCACAGCACGACGGGAGCGTGCGTCGCATCGGCCGGTGCCCACACGTTTGCGGTGAGGATGTCCGTGCCGTCGATCGAGGGCACCTTGATGAGCTCGCCGAGATCACCTCGGTAGGGCGACTGCGGTGCGGTCGGACCGAAGTGGCCCGCGTCTCGCTCACCCTGCCAGGGGAGTGCGGGCTCCGGGGCCGCGAAGCGCAGCACGCCGAAGGGTGGCCTGCCGTAGGGGATCCCGAGATAGCGGTGGATCCCATCGCCCGCACGCCCGCGCACGCTGCCGCGCGTGGTCACGACCTGCGGGCCGATGTCACGTGGCTGTTCTTCGCTCATTCCCATGGGGCCTCCTCCAACTGCTCTCAGAATAGGGGATCGCAACCGGCCCCGCCTAGCCGTAGCACGGAGGTAATTCGACAGCGCCGCCAGGCGTTTTCGGAGCTACGTCAGTGACGATGGGAGTGGCATCGAGCCGCGAATCCGCGGCCTACGCGCAGCACCGACACGAGAAATGGGGTCGCAATGGAGCGAATCAGTGACGCACGTCGCCTGGAAGAGGTGCTCGAACCGTTCACGGGCAAGACCTGGCAGGCACCGGGGGGAACCGTGAACTACTCCCTCCTTGGCGAGGCGCGCAACGGGACCGTGCTTCTCGTCGCGGGACTGTCGATGCAGCGAACCGAATGGTCGCCCGAGCTCATCGCGGGCCTGCACGCGGCGGGCTATGCGACGCTCGCCGCCGACAACCGCGACTGCGGGCTCACCCGCCTGCGGGGCGGGACGGCCGCGAGCGCGGGCGCGGGCGAGGCGAGCCCGGACACGGCGAAGACCGGCGAGGCGAAGACCGCCGAGGCGAGCAGCCGCGCCACGTATTCGCTGCGCGACATGGCAGGTGACCTGCGGGATCTCTTGGTGCACCTCGGGGTGGGCCCCGTGCACGTGCTCGGCATGTCGATGGGTGGCATGATCGCGCAGCATCTCGCGCTGCTCGCCCCCGAACAGGTTGTCTCGCTGACCTCGCTCATGTCGACGAGCGGCAGTCGTGCAGTGGGCCGGCCGCAGGAGAGAGCGAAGTGGGTCTTCCTTACCCCCGCGCCGACCGACAGCCTTGAATCGTACGTCGACTACGCCGTGCGCTATCACGTCGCGCTCGCGGGCGAGCAGATGAGCGACATCGATCGGGCCCGGCACCTGGCAATCATTGCGTGGGAGCGTGGCGTCAACCGGGAGGGAACCGCGCGGCAACTCGCCGCGATCCAGGCAGACGGCGACCGCACCGAACGGCTCGAATCGCTCAGGCTTCCCGCGCTCGTGGTGCACGGAGACGCGGATCCGCTGATCGGAATCTCGGGTGGGATCGCGACCGCCGCCGCGATCCCAGGGGCCGAGATGCACACCATCACCGGGATGGGGCACTCGGTCCCCTGGCAGTGTGCGGGCTCACTCACTGAGCGAGTTGTCGCACACTTCGCAGCGGCTGCCTAGGGCAGTCTGGCGACTAGCCGTCGGCTTCGGTCGAACGCAGCTTCCTGCGAATGAGGAGTGCAGCACCGCCCGCTCCGAGGGCGCCCGTCGCGATCAGGCTCAGGAGCAGTGGGGTCGCCCCGCCACTCGTGCTCAGCCAGGTGCCCTTGCCTGCAACTCCCGTGTTGTCAGCGCCCGGGCGGGCTGGGTCAGCGGGATCCGAAGGGGTCACCGGGCCGGTCGGGTCGCTGGGGTCCGTCGGAGTGGTGGGATCAGCGGGGTCCGTCGGATCAGCGGGATCGGTCGGCCCCGCGGGATCTGCGACCCGGAGCTCGTAGCCGCGGGTGTCCTCCCCGAAGACGTCGGTGACGCGCACAGTGAACGTGAAGGTGCCTGCCTCGGTTGGGGTGCCGCTGAGTGAACCGGTTGCGGCGTCGACCGCGAGCCCCGCCGGGAGCCCCGTGGTCTCGGGGCCGTCGAGCACCGACCACACGAGGTCGTCTTGGCCGGTCGCGGTGATGACGGTCTCCGGGTAAGCCTCGCCCGTCGTTCCGTCGGCGAGCGGCCCCTCGAAGGTAATCATGGGAGCCGGGGCAACGATTCTCGCGGACGCGCTCACGCCTTCCTGGCCCCAGAAGTCATCTGCCCACCGCACCCGGTACTGCAGCTTGAGCGAGTCGGGTGTAGCTTCGACGTCGAGCTGCTCGTCGTATGCGCCCTCGATGTCGTCCCAGGCCGTGCCGTCAGCGGATGACTGCCAGGCGATGCCGCCGCCGTTACCGCGCTTAATGCCGACGGCGTCGGTTTCGAACCGCACGGTGTCGCCGAGCGCAGTGATCTCCGCGTCGAGCGGGTCGGTGACGCTCGGGGTGTTGACGATTGTGACCGTGCTGCCCTGATCCTGGCCGATCCAGCCAGCGTTGGCCGAGAGCAGCTCGCCCGTGACGGGGTTCTTGCTCATCGAGTAGGGCGGTGTCGGAGTCTTGCGGAAGCTCTCGGAGCGAATGCCGGTCGTGAAATCGGCGGCCATAATCTTTGACCAGTAGGGGAGGTTGCCGAAGGCCCGGTTCAGGTTGTCGTAACCCGCGGTCTCGTGCAGGGGGCTGCCGACGGCGACGCGCGCGGTCTCGGTTCCCGTGTGCGGGTTGAAGACGCCGAGGTAAGGTCCGGAGGAGTCAGCATAGTAGACGCGCTCGTCGGTGGTGTCGATGTCGAACGACGAAGCCGTCACGACCCCAGGCAGCGTCGTGGCCGAGAGTTGCTCGAGCGTTGTCGCGTCGAGCGTGAGCATGTTCGATTTCTGCCCGACGAGCAGGCGGGTGTCGTCTGCGAAGAGGATCATCCCGTGGGCGTTCACGCCCGGTGCCTGGAAGCGGGCGAGCTCCTCGCCCGTGGTTGCGTCGAGTCTCACGACCTCGCCCTGGTTGCCCATGACGTAGATGGTGCTGCCCTCGGCCGTGACGACGATCTCCTGGATGCTCTCGGGAACATCGGTGAACTCGGCCACAAAGGTGCCGGAGGTGAGGTCGACGACGCCGATGCCCGTCGAGAAGTAGTCGCCGAGGATCGCGAAGTAGGCGCGCGTGCCGTCTGCCGAGAGCCGAACGAGGTTTCCGCCGATGCCCGGGTAGGCGAGCCGGCCTACGACTGTGCGCTCGTGCATGTCGATTGTCACAAACTCGTTGAGCCTGCGAGAGGTGACGTAGCCCCTGGTGCCGTCCTGCGACGCGACGAAATCGCTCGGGAGGCTTTCCTCGGCGATAAAGATGTCAGTCTGGAGGTCCGCGGTGTAACTCGTCGTGTTGGAATCCGCCGCGCGGGAGGCGTCGAAATGCTCAACCGGCTCGCCCGGTTCCGCGAGCGCGAACGCGGGGACCGCGAGGCTGAGGGCGAGCACGCCGCCTAATAGCGCTCCTGCGGTGCCTAGGCGGCGCCGGCGAGAGGAGGGTGTCGTGCGTGTCATGCGTGTTCTCACTGCTTTCTGCTTCGGTGTGTCAGAAGGCTCGAGAGCTGGTGAGGGCGTGTCAGCGGGGCCGAAATAGGGTCGGTGCCGAGCGCTCGCTTCCCCATCGCAGCGGCCTTCCCGATACTCAGGCTATGGTCGTAAGTGGCGACTGAGTATCGGGCAGATAGTGTTATACAAGAAGTTGAGTGGTCGCACTTCTCTAACTAGGTAGACGTCAGGTGTATGTTGTTGGTTAATCTCCTTGCGTCGTGGAGAGGCGATCTGAGTAGGGGTCCGCGCTAACGGACTAACCTGGATACGTACCGTGTACGCTGTGCGTCAATCACTGGGAAAGACAAAGATGAAGATCCTGATCGTCGAAGACGACGCCCGCGTGGCTGAGGCGCTGAGCGCGTATCTCAGGCAAGCCGGGTTCACGACGGATCGCGCTGGAAACGGGGCCGCGGGCATCGAAGCGGTGGGGCCGGACACCGAGGTCGTCATTCTCGACCTCGGCCTGCCCGACATGGACGGGCTCGACGTCTGCAAGCGCATTCGAGGCATCAGCAGCGTTCCGATCATCATCGCGACAGCGCGGAGCAACGTTGAGTCTCGCATCAAGGGCCTGCACGCGGGGGCCGACGACTTCGTCGTCAAGCCGTACGACGTGCGTGAACTCATCGCGCGCATTGAAGCGGTCACCCGCCGTGCGCGCACCACCGCCCCAAGCCCCGGCGAGAGCTCGAATGTTGAGATCGGCGGCACCTACATCGACTTTGCGAACCGACTGGTGCTCGCAAACGGGATCCCTGTCGACCTCACCCCGAAGGAGTTCGACATCCTGGCCGTGCTCGCGCGCTACCCGGGGGTTGTGACTCCGCGAGACCGCATCATTCGCGAGGTCTGGGGGACAGACTGGTCTGGCTTCAGCCGCTCGCTCGAGGTACACGTCGCCTCGATCCGGCGCAAACTCGACCGCCCCACGCTCATCGCGACCGTGCGAGGCGTCGGCTACCGACTGATAGCGGGATAGGCCGTGCGCAGACGCCTGGTGACGGTCTTCCTTGTCCCCATGATCATCATCCTCCTTGCCCTTGGTGGCGCGTACGGGTTGAGCGCGGCGCGGAGTATTCAGCAGCAGGTATCTAGTCAGCTCATTGGCGACCTCAGCTACTTCACGACCGGGGCGAGTCAGGCACTGCGCGCGGGGGATCCCGCAATGATCGAGAGCGAACTTCGCCGCTACGGCTCGCTCTACGACGCGGAGGTTGTCGTATATGACCGTTCGGGCATGAGCTGGGCGACGGGTTCGAGGGTCGCCGAACTCACCGAGGAGGAGCGGGAGCCGGTGCGGCTCGCGCTCTCCGGGAGGCGCGGCGAGCCAGTCAGCGACGCACTGCCGTGGACAACCGGGGAAACAGTCATCGTGGAGCCGGTCTTCGACGACGGGAGCGTCATCGGTGCCGTCCGCATCGCTGCGAGCACGGAGGCACCTCGGCGCGCGATCCTCACCCAGTGGAGCGTGTTGATCGCGGCGAGCGCCGCCATCATCGCCGCACTCATTTGGGCCGTGTACCGGCTGGCGAGCTGGGTGCTCAAGCCGCTGCGGCGCGTGGATAGCGCGATGGCCGCGATCGAACACGGCGAGATGGGCGCGCGCATCTCAGACGACACGGGGCCGCCGGAGATGCAGCGCATGGTGCGCATGTTTAACCAGATGGCCGAAGAGATTGAGCGGGTGATGACGAGACAGCAGGAGTTCGTGATGAACGCCTCGCACGAGCTACGGAACCCGCTCGGAGCGTTGCTGCTTCGGGTGGAGTATCTCGCCACTGGCCTCGACGAGGGGTGGCTCGATGACATCGAACACGCCCGCGAGGAGGGGCGGCGCATGACTCGGATCCTCGACACCCTGCTCCACGTCGCACGCGACGGAAAGTCTGACTCCGCCTTTGTGGTCGTCGACCTTGGTGAACTCGCCGACGCTCGTTCGGTGGCCTGGCGGGAGCGCGCGGCCGAGTTGTGGGTGGCGATCCATCCCAGTGTCGCCGGGCCGGTGCTCGCATTGACCGACCGGATGGCGGTCGAGAGCGCGCTCGACGCGATCCTCGACAACGCCCTGAAGTTTGCGCCCCGCGGGACCGTGGTCGACCTCACTGTCTACAGCCGAGGCGGTGAGCACTTCATTGTCGTGCGAGACCGCGGGCGCGGGCTAGAGGAAGACCAGCTCGAGCACGCGACCACACGGTTCTGGCGCAGCCCGCAAGATCAGAACGTGCCCGGATCGGGCCTGGGGCTCGCGATCGCCTCCGACCTGCTGGAGGCCCTCGGCGGCAGGCTCATCGTGGAGCTTCCGGACGGCGGCGGGCTGCAGGTCACGCTCGCGCTGCCGGCAGCCGACCCGAGCGGGTCGGCTCGGGGCGACATGGGCGAGACCGCTCGGCGCGACCCGACCAGTCCGGCGCATTCTGACCCGACCGGTCCGGCGCAACCCGACTCGAGGGGAGCTGGCGATGCGTAACAGTGTGAGGGTGAGCGCGAAGCTACTTCGTGTGGGGCTCCGGGGAGTCGCCGCGGCGCTGACGGTGGCGCTCGGCGCTTCCGCGCTCGCGGGGTGCAGTAGCGCCGCGCGCAGCGCTGGCCCGCAGGTCATCGCGGGCGGCGCATCAACTGGAATCTACTATGCGTACGGCGGCGCGCTCGCCGCGCAGCTGGGTGAGGTCGGCTTCGATATTGCGGTCGCTGAGACGGGTGGCTCGGTCGATAACTTGCTCCGGGTGGGGCGAGGGGAGGCGATCCTCGGCTTCGCGCAGGCCGACGCGGCTGCCGACGCGATTGCGGGAGTCGGGGCGTTCACCGAGCCGCTGCCGATCGCAGGCGTTGCCCGCGTGTATGACGAGTACGTCCAGGTGGTGGTTCCTGCGGAGTCCCAGGCGCAACAGGTCGCAGATCTTGCCGGGCTGCGTGTCTCGATCGGCGAGGCGAACTCGGGTGTGACGGTGATTGCGGACCGGGTGTTGCGGGCCGCTGGTATCGACCGCGAGGACTTCGTGGTCGCCGACCTCGGCATCGATGATTCGGTGGAGGCGCTCGCGAACGGCGAGATCGACGCGTTCTTCTGGGTCGGCGGTATTCCCACGCCGGGGATCGTCTCCCTCGCGGAGCACACGCCCGTGCGGCTGCTCCCGATTCAGCCGGACACCGTCGAGAAGGTGAACTCGGGGCATGCCGGGGTGTACCGGATGTCTGACTTTCCACTCGGCGTCTACGGCACTCACGACGCGGTCGAGACGATGACGGTGCCGAACTATCTGGTGAGCTCGACTGACGCGCCGCAACCGCTCGTGCGGGAGATCACGACGACACTGTTTGGCACGCGCACGGACACCGCGCGGACCGTGCCGGCAGCCGCGCTGCTCGACCGACGACAGGCGATCTTCACGAGCCCACTGCCGCTACACCCTGGCGCGGCAGAGTACTACGTGAGTAGCCGTAAGTAGCCCTCGCCCCCTCCGGCTGAGCCGTAGCTCAAGAAACCTCAAGACCAGTCTCAAGAAACCCTCAAAGTCCGTGACTTGGCGCCCGAACGCCTAATAGCGTGTCGTTCGTTGGTTCAAAGGTGAGTGTTCAACGCGCTCGATGAACCAGGCAGCCCAAGTAGTGTGCCGACGCAGCGCAGCCCGCGCTCGCGGTCAGGATCCAAAGGTGGACATAGATGAGTGCGAGCGAACCGCTGGTCGTCGTCGAGAACGTGCAGAAGCACTACGGCGAGTTCCAGGCGCTGACCAACGTGAATCTCACGGTAGACCGCGGCGAGGTCGTCGTCGTCATCGGGCCATCAGGCTCGGGCAAGTCGACGCTCTGCCGCTCCATTAACCGGCTTGAGACGATCACGAGCGGATCAATTCGCATCGACGGCAAGGAGCTCCCTGCCGAGGGCAAGGGGCTCGCGAAGCTCCGCGCCGAGGTGGGCATGGTCTTCCAATCGTTCAACCTTTTTGCTCACCTCACGATTCTCGAGAACGTGACACTCGGCCCCATCAAGGTGCTCGGCAAGCCCAAGGCTGAGGCGCAGCGCGAGGCAATGGAGCTGCTCACCCGCGTCGGCGTCGACAAGCAGGCGTCGAAGCTCCCCGCGCAGCTTTCGGGCGGCCAGCAGCAGCGCGTCGCGATCGCGCGTGCGCTCGCCATGCAGCCCAAGGTCATGCTGTTCGACGAGCCGACAAGCGCGCTCGACCCCGAAATGATCAACGAGGTACTTGACGTGATGGTCGGCCTCGCGAAAGAGGGCATGACGATGGTGGTCGTCACCCACGAGATGGGCTTCGCCAGGAAGGCCGCCGATCGCGTCGTCTTCATGGCTGACGGGCAGATCATTGAGTCTGCTACCCCCGACGAATTCTTTACGAACCCGAAGAGTGACCGAGCAAAAGACTTCCTGTCGAAGCTCATCACAAACTAACCAGGAGGGCCGCCGCACCCGGCGGCCCTGCACCAACCGAAAGGAACGCATCGTGCGATTCAAGAAAGCTCTGGCCACCGTCGGCCTCGTAGCGGCAGCAGCGCTCGCGCTCACCGGCTGCAACAGCGGCGGCCCCGCAGCACCCGCAGAAGACGGCGCGAAGGAGCCCGCAGCATCGAGCACCCCGTGGACCGTTGCAGAGGGCTTCACGCTTGAGGGCAGCCCCACCTTTGACAACATCAAGGAGCGCGGCAAGGTCGTCATCGGTGTCAAGGAGGACCAGCCCGGTCTCGGCTACTACGACAACGTCACCCAGGAGCGAAGCGGCTTCGACGTCGACATCGCGCGCTGGATCGCGGCCTCGGTCGGCTTCGACGAGAGCAACATCGAGTACAAGGCGATCGCTTCGGCGAACCGCGAGCAGGCGATCGTGAACGGTGACGTCGACTACTACGTCGGCACCTACTCGATCAACGACAAGCGCAAGAACGACATCGACTTCGCTGGCCCGTACTTCATCACCGGCCAGGGCCTGCTCGTGCGCCAGGGCGAGACCGACTTCCAGACGCTCGAAGAGCTCGACGGCAAGACGGTCTGCTCGGCAACCGGCTCGACCCCGATCCAGAACATCAAGGAGAACTTCCCGGGCATCAAGCCGCAGGAGTTCGACCTCTACTCGGCGTGTGTCGAGAACCTCGTGAACAACCAGGTCGATGCGGTCACCACCGACCAGGCGATCCTCATCGGATACGCTGCGCAGCAGCCTGAGGACCTCATGGTCACCAGCGGCCCGGTCTTCACCGAGGAGCAGTACGGTGTCGGCCTGTCGAAGGGTGACGACGCATTCCGCGCGCACATCAACGACATGTTCACTGATGGCGGCGACGTCTGGCAGGACATCTTCGACCAGAACCTCGGCGATTCCGGCATCAAGGTCTCGCAGCCCGCGGTTGACGCGTACTAAGCAACGCGTAGCGTACTCACAGCACTGATGCTCGGGGGCGGGAATCCCGCCCCCGAGCGCCATCTTCACAGAAGGAAGACGAATGGACGTCATCTTCGGGAACCTGGATCTCTGGGGGACCGCGATCAAGAACACGCTGCTCGTGTTCGCGGGCGGCGGGCTCATTGCCCTCGTGCTTGGCCTGATCGTTGGGGCCATGCGGGTGTCTCCCGTGCCCATCGCGCGCGGGGTCGGATCCGTGTATGTGAACATCATCCGGAACACTCCGCTGACGCTCGTCTTCTTCTTTGCAGTGCTCGGCTACCCAGCTCTCGGGCTCGGCAAGATGAATCTCACCGTGCTCGGCATCATCGCGATCGGCGTCTACACGGCGACCTACGTCGCTGAGGTGCTCCGCGCCGGCATCAACACCGTTCCCGTCGGCCAAGCAGAGGCGGCCCGCGCGATCGGCCTGCCCTTTGGCCTGGTCATGACGAGCGTCATTCTCCCGCAGGCGTTCCGCTCGGTGGTTCCGCCCATGATGAGTGTGTTCATCGCGCTGCTCAAGAACACGACGGTAGCCGCCGGCTTCTCAACCGCTGAGCTCGCCCAGCTGCGCGCAGCAATCAACGACTCCGGCGACCGGCCGGGTAGCCCCATGGAGGTGCTGCTCTGGGTCGCTGTGGTGTTCATCGCGATGGTGATGATCCTCAGCCTCATTCAGAACCGGCTCGAGAAGAAATGGAGGATCGCACGATGACCGCCTCAGTGCTGTACGACGTTCCCGGTCCGAAAGCGATCCGCCGCAACCGTATCCTCGCGGTTGTCACCGTGCTCGTGGTGGGCGCGATTATCGCGTTCGTCTTGTGGCGCTTCACCCTCACCGGGCAGTTCACCGCCCAAAAGTGGGGCCTCTTTACTTACGCGACCATCTGGGAGCAGATCCTCGGTGCGCTCGGCAAGACACTGGCGGCCTTCGGCGTCGCGGCGATCTTCAGCCTCGTGCTCGGACTCGTGCTCGCGCTTGGCCGGCTCTCAGACCACGCCTGGATCCGCGTCCCCACGACCACGCTGACCGAGCTCTTCCGCGCCATGCCCGTGCTCATCATGATGATGCTGCTCTACTACGGTCTGCCCTCGCTGGGCATCAAGATGGACCCGTACTGGGCCGTCGTGATCGCGCTTGTGGCCTACAACGGTTCAGTGCTCGCAGAGGTGCTCCGCGCCGGCATCGAGTCGCTGCCGAAGGGCCAGAAGGAAGCGGGCTTTGCGATCGGGCTGCGCAAGAGCGGCGTCATGCGCCTGATCCTCATGCCGCAGGCCGTGCGCGCGATGCTGCCAGTGATCATCTCGCAGCTCGTCGTGACGATGAAGGACACCGCGCTCGGATTCATCATCACCTACCCAGAACTCCTGTACCTTGCGAAGCAGTTCAGCAGCAACGTACAGTTCGGGCGACCGCTGCTCCAGTCGGCATTCGTCATCGGTGGCATCTACATCGTGCTCTGCTTCATTCTCTCGGGCATCGCGCACGTCGTCGAACGGCGACTGCGCAGTGGCCCCGGCCAATCGGGAGGCGGGGCTGACACCTCAACGGGAACGGTTCCCGTGCAGCCTGACGACCCGCGCATGCACGAGGGCGGCACCGTGACCGAGGTGCTCACGGTCCAACGAGACCGCTAGCGAAACGGGGCTCCGCAGCGCGGGGCCCCGTTTGCTGCGTCTGGCACTTGCCCGCCTCGCGGTGCCCGTAGAATCTGCTCGCGGCTACTGTCGTCTTCCGAGAAAGGTCGCCTCCCATGAGTCTGCACGCCTTTGCAGCAGCGCTGCCCAGTGGCCTGGTGCCCGAGGGGCTTGACGGGGGCGGGCTGTTGCTCCTGCTGTTGGCTGCGTTCGCCGCCGGCTGGGTGGACGCGGTCGTCGGTGGTGGCGGGTTGATCCAGCTCCCTGCGCTGCTGCTCGTGCCGGGCCTGACCCCGGTGCAGGCGCTCGCGACGAACAAACTCGCCTCGGTGTTCGGCACCGCCGCGAGCAGCGTGAGCTACTACCGCAGCGTGCGGCCGAGTCTGCGCACCGCCCTCCCGATGGCGGTAATCGCGCTGCTCGCGGCGATCGGCGGCGCCTCTCTTGCAGCCTTCCTGCCGGCCGAGGTGTTCACGCCAATCATCATGGTGGCACTGATCGTTGTCGCGCTCATCACGATCTTCAAGCCGGCGCTTGGCGCGGTCACGAAGCTCAAATACTCGGGCGCGAAGCACGTCGTGCTTGCGGGGGTGGCGGGAGCCGCAATCGGCTTCTACGACGGGCTGATCGGGCCGGGCACTGGCACGTTCCTCGTGATCGCGCTCGTCGGCCTACTCGGATACGACTTTCTCATGGCGAGCGCGCAGGCGAAGATCGTGAACTTCGCGACAAACTTTGGCGCGCTGATCCTCTTCATTCCGCTCGGTGCCGTGCTCTGGCCGCTGGGCCTCGTCATGGCGGTCGCGAACGTCGCCGGAAGCCTCCTCGGGTCGCGCATGGCGATTGCGCGCGGCGCGAAGTTCGTGCGCGTGCTGTTCCTCATCATCGTCGGGGCGCTCATCGTGAAACTCGGCCTCGACGTGTGGGGCGGCGCGAACTAGCCGGCGACGGCACGGCGCGGCACACTGACCGCGTGCCGTGCCGTGCCGTGCCGTGCCGTGTCCTGACGCCGACGCTACCGTCGGGTCGCGTCCTCGACCTCGCCGATGAGCTCCTCAACGATGTCCTCGAGGAAGAGGATGCCGGTGGCGGATCCTCTGTCGTCGGTCACCCGCGCGAGGTGGCGGCCGCTCGCGCGCAGCTGCGTGAGCGCATCCTCAAGCTCCGCGCCCGCGGAGACGTCGGCGAGCGTGCGCAGCCGGTCAGCTGGGATTGGGGCATCGCGGTGCTCGGCCGAGCTGAGGCCGAGCACATCCTTCAGGTGCACATAGCGGTCCGGCACACCGGAGCCGCTCGCGAGCACGAAGCGCGAGAAGCCGTGCTTCGCCACGGCGAGCTGCACATCGCGCGGGGTCGCGCCGGCGGGGAGCACGACGAGGTCGGCGAAGGGGAGCGCCACATCGGCGACGATCTTCTCGGTGAACTCAAACGCGGCGGTGACCGTGCCTGTCGTATCCACAAGGGTGCCCTCGAGCGTCGACTGCTCGACGATGCCCGCGACCTCATCGAGGGTAAACGCGCTCGTGGCCTCGTCCTTCGGCTGCACGCGGAAGAGTCGGAGGATCCCGTTCGCGATCCAGTTCAGTACTCGAATGAGCGGCCCCACCACCTTCGAAACGAACACGAGCGGGGGAGCAAGAATGAGCGCCGCCCGGTCTGGCACGGAGAACGCCATATTCTTCGGGATCATCTCGCCGAAGACGACGTGCAGGAACGTGACGAGCGCGAGTGCAACCCCGAAGGCGACGCCGGTGACCGCCGCGGGCGACAGTCCCGTCCACGCGAGCGGTACCTCGAGCAGGTGCTTGATCGAGGGCTCAGAGACGTTCAAGATGAGCAGCGAGCAGACGGTGATGCCGAGCTGGCTCGTGGCGAGCATGAGCGTGGCGTGCTCCATCGCCCAGAGGGTGGTTTTCGCGGCGCGGCTGCCCGCGGCCGCGCGGGGTTCGATTTGGGATCGGCGAGCCGAGATCACCGCGAACTCTGCGCCCACGAAGAACGCGTTCACCGCGAGCAGCACGAACAGCCAGACGAGGCCGGGGATGTATTCGCTCATCGGGTTGCCTCCGTGGAGTGGGTTTCGGGCGTTGCCTGCTGCTGCCGTGGCGTAAACCGCAGCAGCTCGAGTCGCGCGCCGCTCAGCGCTTCGACGCTCAGCGTGCCCGAGTCGAGCTGAACGCTCTCGCCGACCTCGGGGAAGCGTTCGAGCTCGGTGAGCATGAACCCTGCGACGGTGTCGTACTCCTCGTCTTCGGGGACGCGGATTCTCGCTCGCGACCAGAGCTCGTCGGGGCGGAGCGCCGCGTTGAAGAGCACGGAGTCGCCGTCGGTGATGATGTCGCCGGCGAGGAGGGCGGGGTCGTCGTGCTCGTCGAGGAGCTCGCCGAGGAGTTCCTCGATGAGGTCTTCGAGGGTCACGAGTCCGGCGGTTCCGCCGTGTTCGTCGACGACGACGGCGATCTGGTACCCGTGTCCGCGCAGGGTCGTGAGCAGCGTGTCTGCTCCGGCAGACTCGGGCACGCGC
>NZ_JBLUNZ020000063.1:0-38599 GCF_048061935.2 Leucobacter sp. BZR 635
ACACCCCCGAGACGATCGCGGTGATTGGCGTCTCCGAGCGGCGCTCGTCGGCGATCGCATAGGCAGCCTTAACGTGGGCAATGCCAATCACATCGTCGATGTCTTCGGCGTACACCGGGAAGCGCGAGAACCCGCTCTCGGTTGCGGCGTCGAGAACGTCCTGGGCGGTCGCGGTGTTCGGGAGCGCGATGACACGCACGCGCGGCGTCATCACGGCGTCTGCGGTGCGGTCTGAGAACGTCAGGGTGCGGTGCAGCATGTCGGCGTCGTTCGCGTCGAGGAGCCCCTCGGTGGCGGAGCGGCGGATCAGGTAACCGAGCTCCTCGGCGCTCCGGGCAGCGGACAGCTCCTCCTTCGGCTCGATGCCAAAGGAGCGGATTACCCGGTTGGCGGTGCCGTTGAAGAAGAGGATCACGGGCTTCAGCACGAACGTGAAGGCGAGCTGGAACGGCACGACGATCTTCGCGGTGGCCAGGGGAACGGCGAGCGCGAAGTTCTTCGGCACGAGCTCGCCGATGATCATCGAGAACAGGGTCGCGAGCACGATCGCGACGACGGTGCCCACTGCGGGGACGATCCCCGCGGGAATGCCGATGTTGCCGAGCGGCTCGCGCAGCAGCGAGCTGATCGCGGGCTCGAACGTGAAACCCGCGAGCAGCGTCGTGAGGGTGATGCCGAGCTGTGCGCTCGACAGGTGTGTCGAGGTGACCCGCAGCGCGGAGATCGTGGGGCGCAGGCCCTTCTCTCCCTGGGCCTGGCGGCGTTCAAGCTCTGCGCGGTTCAGGTTGACGAGCGCAAACTCTGACGCGACGAAGAAGCCCGTGCCCACGGTGAGGATCACGCCGATGATGATGCCCCAAGTATCCGAAATCAATGCTCACCTCCTGTTCGAGCCGCTGCACGCGGCCGGGTCGAGGTGAGCCTGGGTCTATGACAATCATCCATACATCGATCATAGAAAACGGTGAGGGGGGTAAAACTGAGATTTCGCCTCGAACCGAGCAACTCCACAGCAGGGCGAGGGTGAAGGAGCCCTCCGCGGCCGCAGGTGCGCGCTCGGTGTCGCGCGGGGTTTCGCCCCGTCATCCTCTCTGCCCCTATTAATCCAGACCGACTCTCGCACGGCCCGAAAACGGGTCGGAATGGATTAAACGGGGGTTTTAGGATTCGAGGGGCGTCACGCGGGA
The DNA here is from genome assembly GCF_048061935.2 of Leucobacter sp. BZR 635. Classification (NCBI taxonomy): domain Bacteria; kingdom Bacillati; phylum Actinomycetota; class Actinomycetes; order Micrococcales; family Microbacteriaceae; genus Leucobacter; species Leucobacter sp. BZR 635. The sequence goes on from NZ_JBLUNZ020000063.1 coordinate 1,188, forward strand.
GTACGGCGTCGTGGGCGGTTGCAGGACCGTGGGGTGCTGTGATCGCGGACACACACACACACCGCGCCAGCTCACACCGGGATGCGCCTCGCGCCCGCGCCCGTGTCGCCGAGCTCGTCGTCGGGGTTGAGCAGCGAGCACGCCTTCATCGAGAGGCACCCACAGCCGATGCAGCCCGTGAGCTCCTTCTCGAGCTGCTCGATGCCGCGCCTGCGCTGCTCGAGGACCTTCTTCCACTCGCGGGAGGCCCGCTGCCAGTCTTCGTGCGAGGGCGGGCTCGACAGTGGCACGTTCTCGAAGGCGGTGCGCACATCTTCGAGGGGGATGCCAAGGCGCTTCGCGACGGAGATGAGCGCGACGCGGCGCAGCATGTAGCGGGGATATCGCCGCTGGTTGCCGGTGGTGCGCTGTGAGGCGATGAGTTCGAGGCGCTCGTAGTAGTGCAGCGCCGAGACTGGCACCCCGGTGCGGCGGCTCATCTCGCCGACGGTGAGGAGCTCTTCGGGGGAGTGCAGCTGTTCCATGAGTACCTCCGACACGCGGCCACTTGACCTCAACCTTACTTGAGGTTTTAGCATAGCTCATGGGCCTCCACAGAAGAGGCTCAGAGCGAGACGAGGGGGATAGCCGTGACGTACGTCATTGCGCTGCCGTGCGTAGACCTGAAAGACCGAGCCTGCGTCGACGAGTGCCCGGTTGACTGCATCTATGAGGGCGATCGGATGCTCTACATCCACCCCGATGAGTGCGTCGACTGCGGGGCCTGCGAGCCCGTGTGCCCGGTTGAGGCCATCTATTACGAAGACGATCTGCCTGGCGAGTGGCAGGACTACTACGCCGCAAACGTTGAGTTCTTCGACACCGTAGGATCCCCCGGCGGCGCCGCGCGCACCGGCCCCATCCCCGGCGATCACCCGCTGATTGCGGCGCTACCACCCCAGGAGAGTGTGCTCGCATGACCACCCAGAGCCCCGACGACCGCGCCGGCCAGAGTACCGGCCACCGCACCGTCGCCATCATTGGCGCGGGCCCCGCCGGCATCTATGCCGCAGACATGCTGCAGACCCGCGACGAACACGTACAGATCGACCTGTTCGAGAAGCTCCCGGCACCGTACGGGCTCGTGCGCTACGGCGTCTCGCCCGACCATCCGCGCATCAAGAAGATCCAGGACTCGCTGCACGAGGTGCTCGACAACCCGCGTATTCGCCTCATCTGCAACGTCGAGGTCGGCGCTGCCGGCGGCGGCGCTCCCGGTGTCGGCGCTCCCGGTCACGGCACTGTCGGCGCTGTCGGCCCCACCGTCACGATCGAGGAACTGCGCGAGGCCTACGACGCGGTCGTGGTCGCGACGGGTGCCGACCGCGACGTCGAGCTGGGGATCGAGGGCGCAGAGCTGCCAGGATCCTTCGGCGGGGCAGACTTCGTCGCCTGGTACGACGGCCACCCCGACGCCCCCACCGAGTGGCCGCTCCAGGCGGAGTCTGTCGCGGTGATCGGCGCCGGAAACGTCGCCCTCGACGTCGCCCGCATGATCATCTCGCACCCGGCGGCGCTTGCCGAGACCGACATTCCCGACCACGTCGAGCGCGCGTTCGAGCAGAACCCGGTGCGCGACCTCCACATGTTCATTCGCCGCGGCCCCGCAGACGTGCGCTTCTCGCCGATGGAGCTGCGCGAGCTCGGATCGCGCGAGGACGTCGACGTGATTGTGGATCCCGCCGACATGCAGCTCGATGCCCACGGCGAGCGCATGGTCGCCCAGTTCAACCAGCGCAAGATCATCATGCGGACGCTCAATGAGTGGGCAGACGTAGACCCCGCGAGCCGCACCGCGTCGCGCCGCGTGCACCTGCACTTCTACCAGCAGCCTGCGCGCATTCTCGGGGAGACCCGCGTGACCGGCATCGAGCTCGAGCGCACCGCCCCCGACGAGCTCGGCCGCATTTCAGGCACGGGCGAGACACTGCAGCACCACGTCGGCGCGGTCTACCGGACGATCGGCTACCGTTCCACCCCCGTGCCAGGCGTCCCGTTCGACGACACGAGCGGCACGATCCCTGACCGGGCGGGCCGCGTGCTCGACGCGGCGGGCGAACCGGTCCCGGGCCTGTATACGACGGGGTGGATCAGGCGCGGCCCCGTCGGCCTCATCGGCTCCACGAAATCAGACGCATCGGAGGCGATCGCGAGCCTGCTGGTCGACCTCGACGAGCGGGACGCGCGCGAGGAACGCGAGGGACGCGCGGAACGCACAGAGAGCGTGTCAGCCGACCGTGCGCGGGCGCTGCGCGAGCGACTCGAGGGCACCGTCGTCGCGGGCGCCTTCGTCGCGGGCACCGTCGACTGGGGCGGCTGGCTACGGATCGACGCCGCCGAGCGCAGCCTCGGAGCTGAGCGAGGTCGCGAGCGCACCAAGATCGTGCACCGCGGCGAGCTCCTCACACACGCACACGAACAGGAGAAGACTCGATGAGCACAGCACTCACCCAGGTGATGCAGGATGCCGCGACGGCGCACGCCGCAGAGCTCGCGGACGACTTTAAGCGGGCGTTCCGCTTCCACCCGGCGGGCGTCGCGCTCATCACTGCGGCGACCCCGGAGGGGCCGGTCGGGCTCACTGCGTCGAGCGTCGCCTCGGTCTCGGTCGATCCCGCCGCTCTCGTCTTCTCGGTTACCCGTACGACTGGCAGCGCCGGCCTGATTCTCGCCGCCGACTCGTTCCTTGTACACCTCCTCGACGCCCGGCACGCGGGCATCGCCCAGCAGTTCGCGGTCTCGGGCGGCGAACGCTTCACCCAGGAGCAGGGCTGGACGACGCTGCCGACGGGCGAGCCGCACCTCGCGGGTGTGAGCGCCGCGCTCAGGGCGCGCTCGCTGCAGCAGACCGCGGTCGGCGGATCGATGCTCGTGATCGCCGAGGTCCTCGAGATCCACGCGGCGCCAGGCGAGCCCGAAGCTAGCAACGCGATGGCGTACCGCGATCGCGCCTTCACCAGGCTCGGCGAGCGCATCTAGCTGCGAGAAACGGCCCGCATCGCCACCTCAGACCGCGCCGTGAACACATGCCGCGTCGCCAGCACAGACCGCGCCGTCAACACAGACCAACTCACTGTCAACGAAAGGAACACTCACATGTCCGTTTACACTCTTCCCGATCTGCCCTACGACTACTCGGCGCTCGCGCCGCACATCTCGGGCCGCATCATGGAGCTGCACCACTCGAAGCACCATCAGGCCTACGTGACGGGCGCGAACACCGCGCTCGAGCAGCTCGCCGAGGCCCGCGACTCGGGCAACCTTGCGAACGTGAACAAGCTGGAGAAGGATCTTGCCTTCAACCTCGGCGGACACATCAACCACTCCATCTTCTGGGAGAACCTCTCGCCGAACGGCGGCGGCGACCCCGAGGGCGAGCTGCTCGAGTCGCTCGGCTCGCACTTCGGCTCGCTCGAGCAGTTCCGCGCCCACTTCACCGCGACCGCGATGGGCGTGCAGGGTTCGGGCTGGTCGGTGCTCGCGTGGGATGAGTTGGGCAAGCGCCCCGTCATCTTCCAGCTGTTCGATCAGCAGGGCAACGCGCCGCTCGGCGTCACCCCGCTGTTGCAGCTCGACGTCTGGGAGCACGCCTACTACCTCGACTACGAGAACGTGCGCGCTGACTACGTGAAGGCGTTCTGGAACCTCGTGAACTGGGACGACGTCGCTCGCCGCTTCGCAGCGGTCCAGAAGTAACCACGGACGTCATCCACCCGCCCAGACCGAGCGCGGCTGCCCCAGCGGCGGCCGCGCTCGGTCCATTCCCGGAGCGGCATACACGAGGGAGACACGCATGTCGATCATGATCATTGGCGCGAGCCGTGGGCTTGGACTCGCCCTCGCCGATGGCCTTGCGGCGGCAGGCCACCGGGTTGTTGGCGTCGCCCGTACGGTACCTGACGGCAGGGCGGGGTGGATCGCCGCAGACCTCGCCTCGCCCGCCGCGGCGGCGCGCACGATAGCCGAGGCCGCCCCCGAAGGCCTCCGCACGGTGGTCTGGAACGTCGGCGTGTGGGAGCACACTGCGTTCACCGATGCATATGTGTTCGCGCACGCCGGGGCGTCTGCCGCACCAGGAACAGCAGTCGACACGGCAGCAGCCGACGCGGAGATCGAGACCCTCATCCAGACGAACGTGACGGCGGCGATCCTCGTGCTCCGCCGGCTGCTCCCGCGGCTGCTCGAACACCCGAACCCCCGGATCATCATCACCGGCTCCACCTCCGGCCTGCGCGGCAGCGGCCGCCCCGAGGTCGCCTTTGGGGCCTCGAAGTTTGCGATCCACGGCATCGCCGACGCGCTGCGCGAAGGCTACCGCGAGGACCAGCTCGGGGTCACGACGCTGCAGCTCGGCTACCTCAACACAGACGACGGCCTCGACGTTCCGGCCGGCGTTGCGGCCCAGCGCGGGGCAGGAATACTTGTACCCGTGCACGACGTCGTGCGGATCGTGCAGACGATCCTCGAACTGTCGCCCGCCGCATTCGTGCGCGACCTCACGCTCCCGGCGATCCTCGACGACCGCTTCTAACCGGCGACCAAGATGCGGCACCGGCACGGCCGCTACCCACGCTGCCGCCACCGCCACCGTGACCGCCGCCACCGGCTCCGCCGCCACTGCCAGCAAACTCTCAGGCTGCCGTCGCCGGACCGAACCGGCCCGTGCCGAGAGCCTGTCCGGCGCCGTGGAGAGTGTGTGTATCGCGGCCCAGAGCGGGCCCGCCGCCAGCTTGGCTGAGCGAGAGGAGCACACCCGTGTCGAGACTTCCCCGAGAGACCTACGTCTCCCCGCAGCGCAACGGCTATCCCAACCATCCGACGGCCGTGATGCGGCGGCGGCGAATGGGAGCCATCGTGATCGTGACGTTCGTTGCAGTCGCCATCGCCGCTGGCGTCGGCCTCTCCCTCATCGCAGGCGCTGCGAAGCTGCCCGGGGTCGCGAGCGCGATGCCGGGAGCCGCAGCGGCACCCGCCGACGGCGAGACCGGGGAGATCAAGATCACGGATCCAATCTCGCCGTTCGACAACGAGCACCCGGCCGTGAGTCGGCTCGACCCCACGGTGCGCGAAGCGATTCAGGCCGCCGCGGCAGATGCCCAGGACGACGGAATTGAGATCCTCCTCACCTCAGGCTGGCGCAGCGCCGACTATCAGGCAGGCCTGTTGGAAGACGCGATCGCCGACTACGGCAGCGAGAGCGCCGCGCGGGAGTTCGTGAGCACGCCTGAGGGTTCGAAGCACGTCACGGGCGAGGCCGTCGACATCGCGCGCGTCGACCCAGCGCTCTGGCTTGAACAGTACGGCGCAGAGTACGGGCTCTGCCGCGCGTTCGTCAACGAGAGCTGGCACTTCGAGCTGCTCACCGAGCCCGGCGGCGAATGCCCCGTCATGCTCACCGACGCGAGCGAGACACCGTGAGCGTCACGGGGGAGCGGCTCTCCGAACTCTACGTCGACCGCAACGCCGTCGCGCGCAACGCACAGTTCTTCCGCCGGATCACCGGGGTTCCGGTGATGGCGGTCGTGAAGGCTGACGCGTTCGGGCACGGCGACGTCGCGCAGATCGCGCTCGAGAACGGGGCGACGTGGATCGGGGTCGCAAGCATCCCGGAGGCGCTCGCGCTTCGTGCCGACGGTATTGCTGCGCCGATCCTCAGCTGGCTGAACCCGGTGAACGCCGCGTGGGCGGACGCGATCGCGGCCGGCATCGACGTGGCGGTCACGAGCATCGAGCAGCTGTACGCGATCGCCGCTGCCGCTGAGCGGAGCGGCACCGCCGCCCGCGTCCACCTGCACCTTGACGTCGGAATGAGCCGGGACGGTGCTCCGAGCGAGATATGGTCGGTGCTCTGCGTCGCCGCCCGCGAGCTCGAGAAAGCCGACCGGATCGACGTCGTCGGGATCATGGGCCACCTGTCGAACGCGGACGACCCTGACCACGCGCAGAATGACACGGAGCGGCTGCGGTTTGCGAACGGCGTGCGCGCGGCGAGGCGGCGCGGGCTCACCCCGCGCGAACTCCACCTTGCCGCGTCGGCGGGTGCCCTGCACCGCCCCGACATGCGCTTCTCGCTGAGCCGTGTCGGCGCGGGCCTGTATGGCATCGATCCCGCGGGCCGCGCAGACCTCGCATCAGCGCTCACCCTCACCGTCCCGGTCGCGCAACTCCGGGAGGTACACGCGCACCAGGGGGTCGGCTACGGGCACGATCACGTGACCGGCGAGGCGACGACACTCGCGGTGCTGCCCATCGGATACGGCGACGGGCTGCCCCGGGCAGCCCAGGGGCGCGCAGAGGTGAGCATCCGGGGGCAGCGGCTGCCCATCGTCGGACGGATCTCGATGGATCAGATCGTCGTCGATGTCGGGCAGCACCCGGTCGAGCTCGGCGACATCGCCATCGTGCTTGGCCCAGGCGACCGGGGCGAGCCGACGGTGCGCGATTGGGCATGCTGGGCGGGCACGATCGAACACGAGATCGTCACGCGAATTGGAGTACGGCGCAGTAGGGTGCTGCGAACCGCAGATGAAAGGTGGGCACGATGAGTGCAACAACACAGGTCTTAGTCATAGGCGGCGGCGCGAACGCGGAACACGACGTTTCCGTCGGATCGGCGGCGGCCGTGCGCGAGGCGCTCAGCGCGAGCGGGCACCGGGTGACCGGCCTCACGATCCGCCGCGACAGCGAGTGGGAGACACTCGCGGGGGAGCGGATCGGGATCGCGGAGGCGATCCAGCGCATGCGCGACAGCGACGTCGTCTTCCCCGCGCTGCACGGCGAGAGCACCGAGGATGGCACCGTGGCAGGGTTTCTCGAGTGCGTCGGCGTCCCGTACGTCGGCTCGGGGGTGCGATCCGGCGCGCTCGCGATGGATAAATGGGCCTCGAAGCTCATCGCGGAGCAGCTCGGCGTCGCGACCGCACGCGGCGTGCTCATCGACCGCGACAGCGTCTACGGCGATCCAGCGCAGCTCCCGCTGCCGCTCGTGGTGAAGCCGGTCGCCTCCGGCTCCAGCTACGGTGCCGCGCGCGTCGAGAACAACGACGCACTGGCGGCCGCGATCGCCGAGGCGAAAACCATCGATAGCCGCGTGCTCATCGAGGAGTTCGTCGTGGGCCGCGAGATCGATGTCGCCGTGCTGCGTCTGGCGAGCGGGGAGATCCGCATTCCGCCGCCACTCGAGATCGGCAAGGGCACGGAGGAGATGTTCGACACCGCGCTCAAATACGATGCCGAACCGAATTTTCTGCTCCCCGCGCAGGTCACCCCGGCGGTCGGTGCTGACCTCAGGCGCGCCGCCCGCGCGATCTATGAGGCGCTCGGGTGTGAGGGCGTCGCGCGCGTCGATTTCTTCGTGCGCGGCACGGAACTCGTGTTCAATGAGATCAACACGATGCCCGGAATGACCGAGCACTCGCAAGTGCCGCGTATGTTTGCAGAAGACGGCGTCTCGTTTGCCGAGCTCACCGCGATGCTCGTCGAGTCGGCGTCTGCGCGGTACACCCGCACAACCTAGGGAGTGGCATGCTGAAGATTCTCGTCGTCGAGGACAACCCCGAGCTCGCGCAGGCCTATCGGCTCGCGCTGAGCCAGCGCGGCCACGACGTGCAGATCGAGGGCACGGGTGCCGGTGGGGCACGCGCCGCGATCGCCGACGCGCCTGACGTCGTGCTCCTCGACCTCATGCTGCCCGACATCGATGGGTTCAGCGTGTGCCGACACATCCGGCAGGACTCAGACGTGCCGATCATCATGCTCACGGCACGCGACGACGACGGCGACGTGATCGGCGGGCTCGACTCGGGTGCCGACGATTACGTGGTGAAGCCCGTGTCACCCGGGGTGCTTGAGGCGCGCATCCGTGCGGTCATGCGGAGCCGTCGGCCCGCGGTCACCGACCCCGAGGCGGCGACCGCACTCGAGCACGGCGGGTTGCGCGTCGACCTCGCCTCGCTCGTGGTCACCCGCGATGGCGTCGAGCTCGAACTGACGCCGAACGAGCTCCGGCTGCTCATGGCGCTGCTCGAGCACCAGGGGCAGGTGCTCAGCCGCGAGCAGTTGCTCGAGCTCGCCTGGGGCTCAGCCGAGGCGCAAGACCTGCGGCTCGTGAACGCGGCCGTGCAGCGGCTGCGAGCGAAGATCGAGGTCGACCCCGGGAACCCGCAGCTGTTGCACACGGTTCGCGGCTTCGGATACCGGCTCGGATGATGGGCAGCAAATGGCGCCCGAACCTGCGCACCCGCATTACGATCGCGGTCGTTGCGGTCGCCGTGGGGGTCGCGGCGACGACCGCGGGCGCGCTCGTGTGGAACGCGCGATCCATCATCTTGGAGTCGAAGCAAGAGGCTATCTACGAGGTGCTGAGGTTTGAGACGAAGGCAGCCGTGTCGGCGCTGCCTGAGTCGCCCAGCGTCGCCGACCTTGCCTACGCCGCTGAACAGTTCTCCGTGCCAGCAGTGCTCATCAACCTCGAGACGGGTGAGAGTGGTGGGACGTTGCCTGTCGAGCAGGTGCCGCAGTACCTCATCTACCAATTGGGCCCCGACGACGGCTTCTCCGCCTACGAACGCTCGACCCAGTACGGCTTTCTCTCGTTCATCGCAGGGCTGAGCATGACCACTGGGCCCGGCGGCGACAGGATCGGGGCGTTCGGCATGTTCAACATGCAGAGCCAGCAAGACGAGATCGACCGGCTCGTCAACCTGGGCGCACTGATCGGCACAGTGTTTGTCGTGGCCGCGGCGATCATCGGATTGCTCGTGGGCCGGCAACTCGGCCGGCCGCTGCAGCAACTCGTCGATGTCGCAGATGGGCTCGGAGATCGCGAACGGCCTCCGGTGAAAGATACCGATTACCCGGATGTGAACGCGGTGCTCGACGCCATGCGGCACTCGGCCGAGCGGCTCGACACCACGATCGAGCAGCTCGAACAGAGCGAGGCGACCGCCCGGCAGCTCGTCGCGGACGTCGCCCATGAGCTGCGCACCCCGCTGGCCACGCTCGTCGCGGTGTCTGAGATTCTTGCGGACACGGAGGCCGCGACCGCGCAGGATCGGCAGGCCGCAGGCGCAATCGCCGCCCGCAGCGCCACTCACCTCGCGGCGCTCACCAACGACATCCTGGAAATGTCACGGTTCGACTCGGGCAAGAGCGAGGTCGCTGCGCGCCAGTTCGACGTCGCCGAGATGTGGCGGGAGCTCACCGAGCTGCGGCAGTGGGAGGGGGTGAGCTTCGAGCTCACCGGCGGGCCGCTCGTGAAGACCGATCTCGTGCGGCTGAAACTCATCGTCACGAACCTCGTGACGAACGCGCTCCGGCACGGTGAGGCACCCGTCGAAGTGACGATGGCTATTCACGCCAATGAGCTCATGCTCGAGGTCTCCGACGCCGGCCCCGGGATCGCCCCCGAACACGCAGACCAGGTGTTTCACCGCTTCTACAAGGCGAGCGAATCCCGGTCGGACGGCGACAGCAGCGGCCTCGGGCTTGCGATCGTGCGCGAGAACGCGCGCGTGCTTGGCGGCGACGCGTGGCTTACGCAGCGGGGTGGAACGGTGTTTCACGTGCGGATCCCGGTCGCCAGGTAAGCCGGGCAGATTGTGCACGATGTGAGCGCTCGTGGGCGACCCGACTGATTTACGGCCACGACCGTAGCGCTTCACGGTGCCTATTGGTGCCTTTGTAGTGAATCGTGCACGATTCTGCGAATCTGTCGTATGCTCGTGTTCGAGGGAACGGGGGAGCACCTCCCGCCGCAGCGCGCACGTCAGCGCCGCCCGAAACGCTACCGAAGGAACCCCATGTCGATCATCACCCAGGCCACCGCACGCCTCGTTGACATTCCCGTTGAGACTCTCCGCACCGACGCGGTCCAGAGCTTCCAGTCGCAGGAGACGATCTTCGTCGACCTGGTCGCCGCCGACGGCTCCGAAGGCCGCGGCTACACCTACACGATCGGCACGGGCGGATCCGCGGTGCTCGCGCTGCTGCGCGACGTCTTCCTCCCGCAGCTCATCGGCATGGACACGCGCCGCACCGAGCACATCTGGAACACGCTGTTCGCCTCGACCCGTGCGACCGCGCCCGGGGCAATCACCTCGCTCGCGCTCGCGGCGGTCGACACCGCGGTGTGGGATCTCAACGGCAGGCGCGAGGGCAACCCGCTCTGGATCGCCGCAGGCGGCTACACCCACGAGCTCGCCTGCTACGACACCGAGAACGGCTGGCTCCACATCTCCACCGACGAACTCGTCGCGGGAATCGTTGCCGTGAAGGAGGGCGGAATGCGCGCCGCGAAGGTGAAGGTCGGCAAGCCCACCGTGCAGGGCGACGTCGAGCGACTGCGCGCCGTGCGCGAGGCCGTGGGCGACGACTTCGAAATCTTCGTCGACGCGAACCAATCGTTCACCGTGCCCGAGGCGATCCGCCGCGCCGCCGCCTTCGCCGAGCTCGGTATCGGCTGGCTCGAGGAGCCCCTGCCCGCCGACAACGTTGCGGGTCACGCGCAGCTTGCACGCCACAGCGCCGTGCCCATCGCCGTAGGTGAGACGCTCTACTCGGTGAAGCAGTTCCAGACCTACGTTGACATGGAGGCCGCCTCGATTCTGCAGGTGGACGTGGCGCGGGTCGGCGGCATCACGCCCTGGCTGAAGGTCGCCCACCTCGCGGAGGCCGCGAACCTGCCGGTCGCCCCACACTTCCTCATGGAGCTCCACGTGAGCCTGGCGTGCGCGATCCCGAACGGCGGCTGGGTTGAACACATCCCGCAGCTGCGCGCGGTAACCCACAACGGGCCTGTGCCCGTGAACGGGGTCATGCAGGCACCTGCGACCCCCGGGCTCGGCATCGACTGGGATGAGGCGCAGCTTACGCGCCTGACCGTCGCGACTGCTGGCGCGGGGAGTGGCTCCGTGGCTGGCACAAACTAGCCGGGTGAGCTGGGGGAGCGGTCGATACGATAGGCGTCATGGCTGAGCTGCGCGCATACTCCGATTCGACGTCGGCCGGTGGGGTCACCGAGCAGGTCTATCAGGCGTTGTTTCAGCTCGTGATGGAGCTCGACATCGCCCCGGGCGCGCGCATGGTCATCGACAAGATCGCAGCCGACCTCGGGGTTTCATCTACCCCGGTGCGCGAGGCGCTCGCCCGACTGGAAACCCAGGGACTCGTGACGAAGGAACCGAAGCGCGGCTATTTTGCGACGCAGATCATGAGCGCTGAGGAGTTCGCCGACCTCTGGGAGTTCCGGCTACTCATCGAACCGCAGGCGGCCGGCCGAGCCGCGGCCCGCGCCGGCCAGGCAGGGGTCGCGCGGCTCGGCGAGGAGATTGCGGGCATTCAGCGGGCGAAGTTTCTCGATGACTACTCGTCGATGACGCAGTTCCGCGAGCACGACCGTCGGCTCCACGACCTCGTGCTTGAGCTCGCCGGCAACGCGCACGCGCGCAAGGCCATCGCGCAGGCACACATCTACAATCGAATGCTGCGCGTGCGCTTCCAACCTGTCGACGGCTACCACGCCGTCCAAGAGCACGCGGAGATCGTCCGCGCCATTGCTGCGGGCGACGAAGCGATTGCGGAGCAGGCGATGCGCGACCACGTCGGGGCGTCATATCAGCGACTGCAGGGCTTCGTGCGCTGATCCAATGCTGATCGTGCGCTGATCCAACGCTGATCGTGTGCTGATCGTGCGCCGATCCCGATCGATGCCGCTGCGGTACTCCATCCCTAGCGCGCAGCCGCGGCCCCCATCGATACTGCCCCGCTGCGGCTAATCGAGCCGCTCGAGAATGGTCGCGTTCGCCATCCCGCCGCCCTCGCACATCGTCTGCAGGGCGTAGCGGCCACCGCTGTCCCTGAGCGCGTGCACGAGCGTCGTCATGAGCCTCGCCCCGCTCGCACCGAGTGGGTGGCCGAGTGCGATCGCGCCGCCGCGCACGTTCACCTTCGTGAGGTCGGCTCCGGTCTCCTTCGCCCAGGCGAGGACGACGGGTGCGAAGGCCTCGCTCACCTCAAACAGGTCGATGTCGTCGATCGAGAGGCCAGCGCGTTCGAGTACCTTCTGCGTCGCCGGGATGACCGCGGTGAGCATGTAGACCGGATCCGCCCCCGCAATCGCGAAGCTATGCACTCGCGCGAGCGGCTTCAGCCCGAGCTCCGCGGCCTTCTCGCTCGTCATCACCATGATCGCGGCGCTGCCGTCGCTGATCTGGCTCGCCGAGGCCGCGGTGACACTCCAGTTGATTTGCGGGAACCGCTCAGCCATCTTCTCGTTCACGAACGCGGGCTGGAGGGTGGCGAGCTTTTCGAGGGTGCCCCCTGCACGAATCCCCTCGTCGTGGGCGAGCCCCGCAATCGGGGCAAGCTCCGCATCGAATGCGCCCGAGCGGGTCGCAGCATCCGCCTTCGCGTGCGAGCTGAGCGCGAAACGGTCCATGTCTTCGCGAGAAATACCCCACTTGGCGGCGATGAGCTCCGCTGAGTACCCCTGGTCAATGAGGCCGTCGGGGAAGCGCTCGGCGAGTCCTTCGCCATCGATGTCGGCGGCACCCGCGACGGAGGCACCCATCGGCACCCGGCTCATCGACTCGACACCGGCGGCGATCGCGATGTCGTATGCGCCGGAGATAACGCCCTGCGCGGCGAAGTGGAGCGCCTGTTGGCTGCTGCCGCACTGCCGGTCGATAGAAGTTGCCGGCACCGAGTCGGGGAATCCCGCCGCGAGCACCGCACGCCGCGTCATGTTGCCGCCCTGCTCGCCGACCTGGCTGACCACACCGCCAATGACGTCGTCGACGAGGGCAGGGTCGATCCCGGTCCGCTCGATAAGCGCGCGGAGCGTGTGCGCGAGCAGGTCGACCGGGTGGACCTCGGCGAGGGCACCGCCAGGGCGGCCCCTCCCGACGGGCGTGCGAACTGCTTCAACGATGACTGCGTCTCTGAACATGCTGTCCTTTCAGCTTCTTTGCCTGGCTTGAGCTTACGACGTGCGGGCGGGCCGCACGAGCCTGAGTTGTCTTGCTTCGACGAGGTGCGCGGCGTCCTCGCCCCACACGTTGATCGTTTCCGTCACCCAGCCTCCCGGGGTGGCCCCGGTGGTGGTCGCCTCGATGAGCACCCAGGGTGAGGCGGCGCGCTTCCCGCTGAAGTGGGCGGTGAGCTCCACGGTTGGTACGGGGAGCGGTGCTGGCAGCACCGCCGCATACGAGGGGGCGAGAGCGTCCACCAAGAAGAGCAGCCGGAGCTCGTCTGGGGCAAGGTCGTCCTCGGTCATCCGCACCCACGCGGTGAGCTTGGGCTCCGCGCCGCCTGCGAAGGGGCGGTTCCCGCCGAGTGCGCGAATCTCGGTGTGGCCGCTGATCGGCACGAACGCCGGCGGCGGGCGAAAAAGCTCGCCGTCTTGCCAGCCCGGAACGCGCGGCGCGGCCGGGGCGAATCTCGGGGCGGGGGAGTCTCCGTCGAGGCCGAAGAGTGCGGTGGCACTCGCGAGCGGAGCGGATCGGTCGTCGCCATTCGCGTCACGCGCGTCGCCACCGCCGGCTTGCAGGCTCGCGCTGAGTGCGCGGGTGCTGCGGGTGGCAGCGTCCTGGGTGACGTCGACGGTGAAGCTGTCGCGGACGGCGCGGTGGAGCCGGCCGGTCACGCTCTGGAGCCTGAAACCCTGTTCAGAGGTGCGCGCCGCGAGAATCTGCGCTGGCTGACCCGTTGGTTGGCTCGCTGGAAGGCCCGCTGGCTGGTCCGCTGGTGAGTCTGTCGTCGCGGCTGCCCTCATTACTGCGGTCATGTCCGCCGTCATCGCCGCCAGCGCGAGTCCGCCGTGCACGCCGCCGAAGCCCCAGAGCTGCTGCGGGGCGGGGCGCACCCCGTCGGTCGAGGTGGCGAGGAACTCTGCGATTGGAAAGAACTCCTGGGCCGTTGGGGAGGGCTCCCGAGCTGTCTGGAAAGGCTCCCGAGCAGTCGCTGGGCGATCCTGAGCTGCGCTTCCGGGCGACGCCGCCCGTGGCTGACTATGTTTAACCATAGTGAGAGCGTACGATGCTCACTATGGTTTAGGCAAGTCAGGTAGTAGAATTGCCCCATGTCCGTCACTCTTGCAGGCCCGCTCGCTGACAGATCCGCCTGGAGCACTGAGGAGTGTTCGATCGGCAAAGCGATGGGAGTTGTGGGCTCGCGCACTGCAATGCTCCTGCTGCGGGAGGCCTTCTACGGCACCACGAGGTTTGACGATTTTGCCGAGCGGGTCGGCGTGACCGATGCCGTTGCAGCGACTCGTTTGAAACAGTTGGTAGAGCTCGGAGTGTTCGAGAAGCGCCCCTACCGGGAGCCCGGGCAGCGTACCCGCCACGAGTACCTCCTCACTCAGATGGGGCGTGACCTGTTCCCCGTCGTCGCCGCGCTCATGCAGTGGGGCAACGCTCACCTGCAACACAGCGGTGGTCCGCTCGCCCTCGTCGAACAGGAGACCGGCGAGCCTGTCGCCGTGCGGGCGGTGACCGCAGCAGGGCGGGCGCTCGATGTTGAGGACATCGGCGTGCGGATCAACCTCGACTGGCTGAGGCACAGCGACTAGTCGGGCTCTTCACAATTGTGGGTGTGCTCCGGAGCCGTCAGTAGGGCCTCGAACGTGTGCAATCACAGCGAGCATTCCCCTGAATGTACCGGCGTCCGCAGCATCCATCCGGCTGCGGGGAGCTGCGAAATATGCTCAGCCCGGGCCCGCACCCTCAACGGCAAGGGCGCGAAGCGCCCGCGGCAGCCCTGCCCACTGCCCCCAGCCCCCTGCCCCCGCACTCACGTCAAACGCCGCCGCTCTAGACCCCTCAGTCCCTGCACGAATTCTCAAACCCCTCGTTTAATCCATTCCGACCCATTTACGGCGGCCGCAGGGGTCGGTCTGAATAAATAGGGTCGGAGAGGAGGCCGGGTGCGACCCGCGAGTCCCCCGCAGGCACCGGGTGAACCCCGCGAGAGAGGGGCGCACCCCTCAGGTCTGAGGAGCCACCAATCCCGCCTGCGGAGTCGGTGGCCAGCCTCCGCACGGCGCTTCGCCATCTCCTGGTCAGTTCGCGCCAAGGAGCCAGTGTTTCGTGCGGGGTGTCGGGCCCAAACTGACCACCAGTGGGGCGCGCGGGCGCGGGGTACGCGACTGCCGGGCTAGAGCAGCGAATCCAGTAGGTCGCGGCTGGTGACGGCCTCACCGCGTCTGATCCGAGCAACAAGGAAACCAATGCCGGTCAGCAGGCTTGCGGCGGCGAGCAGCAGCAAAAAGGTATCGCCGGAGATCGCGGTTACTGTCAGCGTCGCCAGGGTGAGCAGCCCCATGCCGGCGTGACCGAGGAGTTCTGAACGGGTGAAGCTACGCCCGGAGTTTGTTTGGCGCTGACGGGCCCACAGGGTGACAGCGAACACTGAGGCGAAGCACACCGCTGCAATAGCGGCAGCTAGCCAGTGGCCTTGGAACCCGAACACCACGCCAAATACGAGGAATGTTGCGCCATAGGCTGCGGCGAGTAACCATTGCGCAGACGCAGACGCAGACGCAGACGCAGACGCAGACGCAGACGCAGACGCAGACGCAGACGCAGACGCAGACGCAGGCGTGGCCTCATCATCGCGCGCTGGCCCGGCAGCATGCGCTGGCCCGGCGCCGAGTGCCTGCCGCGCATCGTGTGCCTCTCGGGCATCCTCGGTGGTGTCCGCCATGCGGCCAGACTATCCCGCGAAGCCTCACGCTTCTGGTCACTTTGTGCCACAGATTCAGCGGTTCGCTCGGTGGGGCGTGCCAAAACTGACCAGGACTCGGTGTCAACAACTCCGAGCCAACAACCCCAAGCCAACACTCCGCACCAACACTCCGCGCCAAAGCGGGGGAGCTGGGCACCCCAGCTCATGCGCTACTGGTGATTTCGTGGCGGCGAAGTGGCAGACGCCCGCGCATCCGCGTGAGGATCGAGCATGCACCTTCCCGTCTCGAAAGAAAGACCTCCCATGCGCACACACCACTCACTCATCGCCTCGCTGCTCGTTGCCGGCGCTGCCGCTCTGAGCCTCACCGGCTGCAGCTCCGACCCCGCGGCAAATGAGGTCGCCGCGTGCGACGCTTACGCTGGGTTCGCGGAGTCGGTCGCGGCCGCTAAGACGACGCTCGCGAACGAGCCGACCGTTGGCGAGATCACTGAGGCCCGTGACAGCGTGCAGGGTGCCTACCAGCAGCTCGGTAAGTCGCTCGAGTCGGTCGCTGCGGACCGGGCAAAGGCCCTCGAGGACGCCGTGGCATCGTTCAACTCCGCGGTTGAACAGATTGACACTGATATGACCGTGCCCGAGGCAGTGAAGTCGCTCGCCGGTGAGTTCCAGGCGCTCGAGCAGGCCGATTTCGGCGTCGATGAGGCGCTGAGCTGCAGCTAACTGCGCACGCGGCACCAACACGCATGCCCTCGTGGTCGCCCAGAAAACTGGGTGATCACGAGGGCACAGCTGCGCTCGCGCCGGGCAAGATCCGCCGGGCAAGATCCGCCGGGCAAGATCCGCCGCGCGAACCGCACCCGGCGAACCGCACGGGGCGAACCGCGCCGGCTAGACCTGCGCGTTCTGCAGCGCGTGCTGCTTGAGCGAGGCGAACTCTTCGGCGGTGATGCTGCCGGATTCGAGCAGCGCCTGCGCCTTCGCGATCTCATCGGCCGGGCTGCTGCCCGCGACGGAGCGGATGTACTCCTCGGCCGCCTGCTGGCCCTCGGCCGCGCTCTTTGCGCCCCGCTCGGACATGCCCTCGCCGCGAGCGATGATGTAGACGAGCGACGTCAGCAACGGAACGAAGACGAGGAAGACGAGCCAGAGCGCCTTCCACCAGCCGTTGAGGTGCTTGTCACGGAACAGGTCGGTGATGATCGCGATGAGCGCGTAGAGCGCCGCGATAAAGACGAATGCCCAAAAGAACACGGTGATGATGTTCCAGAGTGAATCCCAAAAACTCATGGGTGATCTCCTAATCGTTGAATGAAATGCATGGATGGTGGATCGAAAGGCAGCCGTTCGCCTACTCGCGCGCCGCCCAGCGTTCGGCGGCGGCGACGGCATGCCTGAGAGAGTCGCCCACGGCGGGGGTCGCGAGGAAGACGCGCTCGGCCCCGATGCGGGCGAGTACACCGGTCACGGCAAGCTGTTCGCGCACCTTGCCGGTGACGCCGACGAGCATGAGCGCGCCGCCGGCCGTGGCGAGCTGGCCGGCGTACTGGTCGAGGATCTTGATGAAGGTGCTGCCGAGCTCCTCCTTGCCTCGCAGCCGGATGATCACGACGGTGTTCTGGGCGTCGGCCGGCACGCGCGGCAGCTGCGCTTCGAACACGGGGGCCGCGGCGAAGAACAGGCTGCCGTAGGGCGCGAGGACCACGAGCTCGCCGGGGGCGAGGGTCGTGGGCGGCGCGGTTTCGCGCGGCAGTGGGTTGTCGCCCTCGAATACCCAGCGGCGGATCGTGATTCGGTTCGACTGCCGAGCGATGTGCAGAATCACGGCGAGCCCGACCCCGGTGAGCACGGCGTACTGCAGCGGGATGATGAGCGTGAGTACGAAGGTCACGGTGAAGACGGCGGCCTGGATCGGGCCTGTCCGCCACACCATGAGGATGTCGTGCGGCTTGAAGGTGCGGTATCCGACGAGGATGAGCAGCCCGGCGAGCGCCGGCATCGCGATGAAACCGATCGCCGGCCCGAGAGCGAGGATCGTCACGGCCATGACCGCCCCGGCGACGAGGTTCGCGAGCGCGCTTTTTGCCCCGGCTGCCTTCACGAGGGCCGTCGCCGACATGGAGCCGCCGACGGGCATGCCCTGGAAGAGCCCTGCGGTGAGGTTCGCAATGCCCTGGCCGCGGAAGTCGGCGGAGGGGTCGGGGTAGCGGCCGTCGGGGTTCGGGATCGAGCCGCTCACGGCCGCGCCCTGCACGAGGCCGACGAGCGCGAGTGACAGTGCCGGAACGATGAGCGGCAGCACGAGGCTGAGGTCTGGGAGGAGCACCCCAGGGAGCGCGTTTGGCACTTCGGCGATGCTTGACACGAGCTGCACGGGGCTGCCCGGCGCGACGAGGCCGAGCAGGGCGGCGAGCCCGGAGGTGACGACGATCGCGACGACCATCGCGAGCGCCCCGAGCCGGGTGCGTTCGAGCAGCAGGATGAGGGCCACGGTGGTCACCCCGACGAGTAGGGAGGGCCACGAGAACTCGAAGACGTGCAGCACGGTGTCGAACGCCTTGAGTATCCGATTCGACCCGCTGCTCTCGTACCCGGTGAAGTTGTCGAGCTGGCCGAGCACGATGCTGATCGCGACCGCGTTGATGAAGCCCACGAGCACGGCCGTCGGAATGAACCTGACGAGCGATCCGAGCTTGGCGATCCCGAGCGCGAGCATGATGACGCCGGTGAGCAGCGCGAGCGTGGCGAGCGCGCGCCCGGCGTCGGCGCCCGACTGGGTCTGCGGGACGTCGGAGATGACGACGGCCATCGCGCCGGTGGCCTGCACCGTCATGAACGCTGAGCCGGTCGCGAGGGCCCCGCCGACGGTTCCGGCGAGGTAGCCGTAGAGGCCGTGGAGCGGGTTGACGCCTGCGAGGAGGCCAGCGGCGAGGCCATCGGGCACGCTCTCGACGCCGAGCACGAGCCCTGCTTTGAGGTCGCTGCCAAGGGTTTTCTTGCTGCCGAAGCGGCGCAGATAGGTTCTGCTCGACCGCTGCAACGACTCAAACCGCGAACTCATCGGGCTGACACCAGCGCTTTCTTTCTTGGGCTTAGTACGGTCACCGTTTAGCGTGCCGGATCGCGTCGCGGAGGCGATAGCGAATTGGTGGGTTTTCATCAACTGCGGATGATCCGCGCGAGCCCGGGGCGCGGGAGGATGGAAGCGCCGCGACCGCTGATCCGTGAGGAGGGATGACGATGGTGGCCTCCCGCGCCCAGGAATCCCAGCTGCTGAGCTGGGTGAGGATCCCCGGTGGGCGTTTCCTCATGGGCTCATTCGACTTCTATGCCGAAGAGGCACCGCAGCACGAGCGCTCGGTGGAGCCGTTCGAGATGGCCGCGACGCCCACTACGAACGATGAGTTCGCTGCTTTCGTCGCCGACACGGGCTATGTCACGGTCGCGGAGCGGCCCCTGAGCGAGAGCGACTTCCCGCACCTGGGCGCAGCGCGACGCGCGCCTGGTTCGTTGGTGTTCGCGCCGACTGACGGGCCGGTCGACCTGCGTGACTGGCAGCAGTGGTGGACGTGGACGCCCGGCGCGCAGTGGCGTCACCCGCTCGGGCCCCTGAGCGATCTTGTCGGGCGGGGATCCCACCCGGTCGTGCAGGTCGCGTACGCCGATGCGCGGGCCTACGCGGAGTGGGCCGGGGCGCGGTTGCCGACCGAGGCCGAGCACGAGTTCGCGGCGGCGGGCGGCGCGGTGCCGGGCCCGTATGTGTGGGGGAGGGATCGGGATCCGGCGGGCGTGGTCATGGCGAACACCTGGCACGGCAGATTTCCCTACCTGAATGCGGGGGCGAATGGCTGGGTGGGGACCTCCCCGGTAGACTCGTTTCCCGCGAACGGGTATGGCTTGTTCGACGCCATCGGCAACGTGTGGGAGTGGACGAGCGACCTCTTTACGCCGTCGCACGCGGGCCGGGGTGGCGAGGAAGTAGCGCACGGGGCGGGGACCCTGAGCCGGGTGATCAAGGGTGGATCGCACCTGTGCGCGCCCGAATACTGCCTGAAATATCGACCGGCTGCGCGTTCGCCCCAGCAGGAGGACTCCGCGACGAGTCACATCGGCTTTCGCTGCGTCAGGCCGGCTCGGTAGCGCCGCGCCTCCCGGTCGCGTCTCCCGAGGGCCGCAGCACATCAGTATGCTGGTTCCCGGAAGGGGGGAACTATGGCGACACAGTGGACTCCCTCTGCATGGTTTCTCGTCACCCCGCCGCAGCCGAAACCGGGCACGATCCACCGCCGGCGTCTCGACGCGGCGCTCGAATCGGTCCGCGACCGCGGGCAGATGGCCGTGCTCATGGCACCCTCCGGTTTCGGCAAGACGACCGCGCTCGCGACGTGGGCCGCCCACACCGAGCGCCCCGTGGCCTGGCTCACCCTGACCCGGCACGACGATACCGCGCAGCAGGTGCTCGCCGGGGTGTTCAACGCCCTGCAGCGCATGGCGCGCGAGACGCCCGACCTTGAAACGCTGCTCGACATCGTGCCGGATCCCACTGATCTTTCCCTCATGCTCGAACGCATGACGCGTGCGCTGCAGGCGCTCCCGCGGCAGGTGGCGATCGTCATCGACGACGCGCACTTGGCGACGCCGGCGCTTGCTCAAGACATCGTCGCGGTGCTCAGCGAGTATTCCGGTGGCAACGTCTTCGTGGTCATCGCCGGAACCCACGAGCTCGACGGGTGGTTCAACGCCCAACTCGCGACGGGCGTGGCCGCGCTGCTCGGCCACGAGGCCTTCGCGATGACCGAGGCCGAGATCTTGGAGCTGGCGGAGCTATCTGGGCCGTCTGGGCCGTCGGAGCCTGCGGGGCCCTCGGGGCAGGGGCCGGGAGACGGGGAATCGGTGCGCACGCAGGCGATCCTCGAGGCCACGGACGGATGGCCGGTCGCGATCCGCCTCATGCTCAACGTCCCGGGAACGGGGAGCGGCCGCGATGAGACAGCGCTGCCCGACGGCGACCTGCTCGCCGAGTACATCGCCCGCACCGTGCTGCAAGATCTCCGGCCAGAGCTCGTCGAGTTTATTCTCGCGGTGACGACCTGCTCGCGCGTGAGTGCCGACCTCGCCGCGGCGCTCTCGGGCCGCGAGGATGCCGCAGCGCTGCTCAACGAGTGCGTGCGGCAGGGGCTGTTCATCGACCGCTTCGTCGACGGCGATCGGGATCCGGTCTACCGCTGGCACGAGGTGTTCGCGAGGCACTGCCGCATTGCGGCGGGCGGTGCCGGGCGGGAGCGCGTGCGCGAGCTCAACCTCATCGCCGCCCGCTGGCTCACAGCAATGTTTCCGATCGAGGCGACGGTGCACGCGATGCGTGCGGGGGACCCGGGGCTGGCAGCAGACATTATCCGCGCTCACTGGGTGCCGTTGCTCATCGAGTCCGGGGCCGCGGCGCTCAACGCGCGCTGCCTTGCGCTGCCCGACGCCTGGGCGCGCGACCCTGAGATCCTGCTCATTCGGGCGAGCTGCCTCGACGTGCAGGGCGATTCGAGCACGGCAAAGATGCTGTTCGCGCGTGCGACCTCCGTGATCGAGGCCGCTGGCGAGACCGCGGGCGAGACAGCCAGCGAGGCCGTGGGCGAAGCAGGGTCGGGTCCGGGGGAGCCAGAGGCTCGGCCGCGTGAGAAGCTGCTGCAGACCCGATCCTTCGCCGAGCTCTTTCTCGCCCATGATCACCCCACGCTCGCCGTCGCGGCCGACCGGGTACGCGAGGTGCTCCACACGGCGAGCCTCGACCAGAAGACGCAGACGCACGCGCTCTTCCTGCTCGGGTGGGTGGAGCTCAGGCTGCGCCGCGACCCTGCGGGGGCGGTGCAGCTGCTCGCCTCCGCGCACCGCTCTGCCACGGCGGCCGGGCACCACAAGGTCGCGCGGCGAGCCACGCAGAACCTCATGTTTGCCTATGCCTTCGGCGGCCACTTCACGGCCGCCAGGCAGCTCGCCGCCGAGTCCGAATCCGACCGCGACGATTCACAGGAGTGGCAGCACTACGACGCGGGCATCGAGTACGTGGCCCGCGGCCTCATCGACTTCTGGCAGAACGACCTCGTCGCGGCTGAGGCGCAGTTTCGCGCCCTCATCGAGCAGGGCGGCCACGACACGTCGTACACGGCGCTCGCGCGAGTGTTTTTCGCGTTGATCGCGGCAGCGTCTGGGGACGCCAGGCTCATCGCCGAGGCCACCCCGCACCTCGCGGGCATCAGCCTGACCGAGGCACACGGCGTGCCCTGGCCCGTCTACCGGGCGATCGCGGCGGCCACTCTCGCGGCAGCCTCAGGGGATTTCCCGCGGGCGCTCGCGGTGATCGAACCACTGAACGATGCCTCGTCGGTTCCGGTCACGAGCGTGCTCATGGCTGAGCTGTATCGTCGGGCCGGCCAGCCGAGCGCGGCGATGCAGGTGCTCAGCAGGATCCCCCGCCGCGAGCAGGTGTCGTTTGTGCGCACGAGCGTGCTCGTCACGAGCGCGGTGATCAGCCGTCATGCCGGCGACCGCACCCGCGCGCACCGGTACCTTGAGCAGGCGCTCGACCTCGCAGTGCCCGAGGGCATCGCCCGCCCCTTCGTCGCCAGCAGCGACGACCAGGCGCTGCGCGAACTACTCACCGAGCACGCCGCCTGGGGCACCGCGCACGAGGGCTTCCTCGCGGCGCGTCTCGCGAGTACCCCCGAGGGCGTCTCCCGCAACGAGGTGCTCGGCGTCGCGCTGTCGCGCCGCGAGCGCGAGATCCTCGGTTATCTCACGACGACAATGACGGCCGAGGAGATCGCCGCAGCGCTCCACGTGTCGGTGAACACGGTGCGCACCCACCAGCGCGCGATCTACCGCAAGCTCGGAGTGAACAACCGGCGCGAGGCGATCAAGATTCGGATCTGACCCGCTCGCCTTTCAGAGGCACCCGCACGTCGGAGCCACCCTCGGCGGTGAGCCGCGCGCGCATCTGGGTGACCGTCGGCTGCCCGACGAAGCCGCCCGCGACGAGCGCCTGGCCCTGCTTGAAGTCGGGCGAGCGCTGCAGTAGCTGCTCCGGGACAAAACCGAAGACCTCTCCGAGTTCAACGAGATCGCGCGGCGAGTTCATGCGCATGAGGCACAGGTTGTCGCACTGCGAGATGACGTTCGGGTGCACCTTTGTCGGGCGCTGGGTCGAGAGCAGCAGCCAGAGGCCAAACTTGCGCCCCTCCGCTGCGATCTGCACGAGCTGGTCGGTGAGCGCCCGCTCGACGGCGGTGACCGGATTCGGCAGGCACAGGTTGTGGGCCTCGTCGATGACGATGAGCACCGGGCGGCGCTCCTCTCGCTTCGCCCAGAGGTGCTCGAGCACGGCGAGCGCCGCGACCTTCGGCTCCGCGGGGTGCGAGAAACCACCGAGATCCATCACGGTCGCTCGGGGCCGCGCGTCGATCACGTCGGTGACTGATTCTTGGCCGAGGGCCCAGAGATCCCAATCGAGGGTCTGGAGATTCTCAATGCGGGTCCCGAGCGCTCGCTCGCCCGGGTGATCCGAGGCGCGCAGTGTCGCAAGGTAGTCATCGCCCCTGAACGTGCGGCCGTCGCCCTCCGAGCGGATGAGGACGTTGTATTCGTCGGCGTCGTGGATCGGGTCGAGCTGCAGCACCGCGGCCTTCGACGCAGCGGAAAGATCGGCGAAGCGCGCGTGGAGGCGCCCGTCCGCGCGTGCGGGAGCACTGTCGGGGGTACTGACGGAGGCACTGTCCTGGGCGCTGTCTCGCTCACTGCCGTGCGCATTCCCCGACCGCAACACCCGAATGTCGAGCGCTGCGATCTCCCGCGCCCCGGAGGCGTCGGACTCCGGGTGCGGGCTCGTGATGCGCGTGAAGTCGGCGTTGGGATCGAGGATCAACAGCGGCAGCTCAGTCTCGAGCAGCAGCTGTTCGAGTACGACGCCGAGCGCGTAGGTCTTGCCCGAGCCGCTCTGCCCGCACCAGAACGTGTGCCGGTTGAACTTCGCGGCGTTGAGTGAGACGTCGGCGGCAGGGGTGCCAGCGGCGGCGTCGGGTGCCGTGCCGGATGCCGTGTCGACGCTCGTGCCGATGCGCAGCTCAGTCATTGCTCTGCTCCTCGCTTGCCTGGGCCGCTACCCGGGTGATCGCGGGGATCACGTAGCTGCCGTCGATGATCTCGGTGCTCGGCTCGTACATGCGCAGGAGCGGACGGAAGGGGCCAGCGGGTGCGGGCAGCCAGTTCGCGAGCTTCACGGGGTCGGCCGGCCGGGTCGCGCTCATGAAGATGGTGAGAGAGCCGTCGTCGTTGTGCTGGAGCCCGGGCGTGCGATCCCCGATGGAGTAACGCTTGATCTCGTTCTCGACGAGGAAGAAATCGGGCATCGAGTACATCGTGAGCGACCAGAAGGCGCGCGCCGGTGGCATGGGGTCGAGCCGCAGCTCGTAGCTGTTCGCCCCGTCGAGCTGCTCACCGGTCTCGTCCACGTAGATGCTCGCGTAGGCGGCCTCGTAGGAGTGGTTTCCCCACAGCCCGCCGAGTGCGGCGGCGGCACGCATCTGGTACTTCTGCTCGGGCGGCACCGAGGTGAACAGGGGGGTGTTCACGGTGCCGACCTCGAAGAAATCGGTGTTGTAGTCGAAGAAATGGTAGGTGAGCTGCCAGCCGTTGACGACCGGCACATCGCCGGTGCGCAGGTAGTCGATGAGGGCGGCCTGGGAAGCGGCGAGCGCCCCGCCAAGCTCTGCGATGGTCTCGGCACTCGCTGCGAGGTACGGGCTCGCGCCGGTCTCGGTGATGCCGGTGGGCGCGAGCCCGTCGAGCACCGCGCGGTCGCTTACGGCGGGCGGGAACTCCTGCGACCAGACCCGCAGCTTCTCGAGTAGCTGCACCTCTGCCGGCACCGCGGCGTCGATCGCGGGGATCCCCGCAGGGGTGGCGGCGGGGTTGAGCGGGGTGAGCGAGGCCGCATCCTGCAGCCGGTGGACGGCGGGGAGATCGGCTTCGCCGTCGCACGCCCAGCGGCCAACGATCGAGGCGACCGTCGTGGGGCTGACGATCACCGTGGCGTCCGCGGGGGCAACACCCCCCCAAGCCGGGGGAACGATGAGGAAGCGGCCAGCCTCCGTGCCCGTGGCGCGGTGTCCGACGTAGGCGAAGTTGTTCGTCCACGCATCAACGAACTGGAGCACGTAGTAGCGCCCCGCGGTGTCCGGTACCTCCAGCATGACCGGGCCGACGCTGAGGTCGAGCTGCGCCATCGAGTAGACGGTGTCGTTGTTGATCGACACGAAGTTGTCGGCGGGACCAGCGAGCGCGCGCGCATGGCTGAAGGAGTTGAAGGGGGCAGCTGGGTTCGCGCCGACGCCCGTTTCGACGTAGCGCCCGACCTGGTCGAGGTTGAAGACGAGGGGGAAGCCGAAGATGAACGCCTGCTCCACCTGTGACTTGTCTGCCGTGATCATCACTAGCCCTGCTTTCCTGAATTCTGTTGCGAAACGGTGCGCGGAGGTGCCGCACAGTGTGCGCGGGATCCTCACGCACGTACCCCAGCTGTCCCCTCAGCGTTGCACAGCAGCCAGCCGTGGTCGAGGGCTTCGCGCGAGAACCTCGGCAAGGACACCGGAATTCACCAATTGGTGGTGATGTGTCCCGAGCCGATCCGCTCGAAGATTGAATATCAAGAGAAAGAGGAGTTCACAATGGTGAGTCGCAAAGTGTCAGTCGACAACTTCGTGCGCGCGGAGAGCGACCGCATGTTTGCCGCGATCGTGGCGCAGGTGGGTGGAACCGGCATCTGGAGCCACGGCTTCGCACCGACCGCGATCGACGAGCAGCCGATCATCCGCATGAACCGCGACACCCTCTACAGCGCGAGCGTCGTCGACATCACCCAGGGCGCGACGCTCACCATTCCCGACGCGGGGGAGCGCTACGTCTCGGTGATGATCGTGAACCAGGATCACTTCATCAACCGGATCTTCCACACGGCTGGTGAGTACACGCTCACGCGCGAGGAGTTCGACACGGACTTCGTGATGGTCGCCGCGCGCATCCTCGTGAACCCGGAAGACTCAGACGACGTCGCCGCGGTGAACGCGCTGCAGCGCCAGCTCAGCATCGCCTCGACCTCGGGCAACGCCTTCGAGCTGCCCGACTACGACGAGGCATCGCACACCGCCACCCGTACCGCGCTTCTCGAACTCGCGAAGGGCCTGTCAGGCCTGGAGCGCTGCTTCGGCACGAAGGAGGAGGTTGACCCGGTGCGCCACCTCATCGGCGCAGCGGTCGGCTGGGGCGGACTGCCCGAGCACGAAGCCTCCTACATCAACGTCGCGCCCGGCCTCCCCGCCGCGGAGTACTCGCTCACCATCGGCGAGGTGCCGGTCGACGGCTTCTGGTCGATCTCGTTGTACAACGCCGAGGGGTACTTCGAGGAGAACCCGCTCGGGGCATACAGCCTGAACAGCATCACGAGCGTGCCGAACGCAGACGGCTCGATCACGGTGCATTTCGGCGGATCCGCCGACCTCCCGAACCTGCTCCCGATCATGGAGGGATGGAACTACCTCGTGCGCATGTACCGGCCGCGCCAGGAGATCCTCGACGGCCGCTGGAGCTTCCCGGAGATCGACGTCGCGGGGGCCGGGCGATGAGCTCAGCTACCTCGTCGGGCTCTTCGGGCTCCCCGACCTCCTTCGACTACGGCCCGGTCGAGGTCTTCGTCATCGAGTTCGAGGGTGACAGGCCTGACCCGGGCGTGCTCGACGCGCTCCGGGCGCTGGCGAACGACGGCACGATTCGCCTGCTGGATCTCGTGATCGCGAGCCGCGGAGCCGACGGCTCTGTCGTGCTCTCTGAGATCACCGAGCTTGCGGGCGGTGGCATCGAGCACGTGGAACTCGGTCTCCAGGGGCTCGTGAGCGAATCCGATGTCGCCGAGAGCCTCGAGGCGGCTCGGCCCGGCTTGAGCATTGCCATTGCCGCGTTCGAGCACTGCTGGGCGACGACGCTCGCCGAGCGCGTGGCGGCCGCTCGCGGCACCGTCGTGCACGCCGAGCGGATTCCCGCCCCCGCCGTCAACCAGTTGCTGCACGACGTCGTCTTCGTCGACGCTGGTGCCGCAGACCCCGCAGCCGAAGCCTAGGAGACCCCATGCCATTCATGAGACGAGTTGGACGCCCCGGACTGCTCGGCACCGCTGTGCGCACGGCCGTCGTCGCCGGCACCGCGACCGCAGTGAGCGGCGCGGTCGGCGGCGCGGTCGCGCAGCGGCAACGCGAGCGCGCTGCCCAGGAGCAGCAGGCCGCCATGCTGCAGCAGCAGGACATGGAGGCAGCCGCGAGCGCCGCCGCGCTCCAAGCCGTAGCTGCGGCGCCGCTCCCGACGCCGGCTGCGGCACCTGCCGCGGCCCCCGCCCAGGCCCCCGCGGTTGTCGCCCCGGCCGCGGCCCCCGACCTCGTACAGCAGTTGCAGCAGCTCGGCGCGCTCCGGCAGCAGGGCATCCTCACCGACGCCGAATTCGAGCAGGCCAAACGCCAGCTGCTCGGCAACTGAGCGCCCCTCCACGAGACACCCACACGAGAGAAGCATCATGAACACCGCTATCGGCGACATCCTCCCCTTTGCCGTCGCCATCGCGATCAGCCCGATCCCGATCATCGCGACGATCCTCATGCTGATGTCGCCGCGCCCCCGGCCGCTGAGCCTGGGCTTTCTCGCGGGCTGGCTGCTCGGCATCGCGGTCGCGGTCGTCGCGTTCACGCTGCTCGCCGGGGTCATCCCCGAGCGCGAGGAGGGTGCCTCGCAGCCGATCCTCGGCGTCGTTCAGCTGCTCATCGGACTGGCGCTCCTGCTGCTCGCGGTAAAGCAGTGGCGGTCGCGGCCGAAGGCCGGCGAGACCGCCGAGCTGCCGAAGTGGATGGCCGCGATCGACACCATGAAGCCGGTCGCCGCGCTCGCGCTCGGCTTCGCGCTCGCCGCAGTGAATCCGAAGAACCTGCTCATGGCGGTCGCCGCGGGCGCAAGCATCGGCCACACCGCCCTCGGTGCCGGCGCGAACGCCGTCGTGATCATCGTGTTCGTGGTACTCGCGGCCTTGAGCGTCGCCCTTCCCGTCGTCGCCTACCTTGTCGCTCCCGGGCGGGCGAGCCACGCGCTCGACGCGATCCGCGCCTGGCTTACGGAGAATAACGCCGCGATCATGGCGGTCGTGCTCGTGCTACTCGGCGCGCAGCTGCTCGGCAAGGGGATCGGCAGCTTCTAGCTGCGGCGAGCTCGGCGACACGGCCCGCGGCGGCCCGGAACGTTTGAGGATCCGCGCGAGCACCCCCTTCCTGCAAAAGCACCCCCTTTCTACGCGAAGAAAGGGGGTGCTTTTGCAGGAAGGGGGTGCTTTTGCAGGAAGGGGGTGCTCCTGCGGGGTGTGGGGCCTCGCGGCGCAGACAGCCGCTACACCCTCAGCACCCCAGCCGAGCGGAGGCCCTATTCCTCGGTGTCGCCCAGGGAGAGCTCGGAGACGAAGCGGGCCAACGGGTCGAGGAGATGCTCGAGTTCGAGCACGACGATCGTGTTCCGGCCGGCATGCGTCGCGGGGCCCGGCACGAACATCGTGTTGCCCGGGCCGTTGCGCCAGTAGCGGCCGAGGAAGAATCCGTTGACGAACGCGTAGCCCTTGCCCCAGCCGCTCGTGTCGAGCACGAGGTTGGAGGGTGCGTCGAGCTCGAAGTCGCCGAGCCAGGCAGTCGCGTCGGGCGCAGTGCCGGGGACGGCGCGCTCAGTGACTGCACGCTCAGGGAGAGCGCGCTCGAGAACGGCCCGCTCGGGATCGGCGGCCGCGCCCTCGCTGCCAGAACCAAGCGCCCCGGCATCCCGCAACTCGGCGACCCCAGCGGCGATCGCCTCCACATCGAGTGGTGTGGCCCGCCACCCGGTGAGTGGTTCGCCGTTGAGCAGGGGCGTGCCAATGATGCCCTTTTCCTCGCCGAGCCGGTGGCCGTAGTTCACGCGCCCCTGCTCCTCGACGAGCACGCTGAGTGTGCGCCCCGCGGGGAGCGTGAGGGCCCGTTCGTGGCTCGTGCGGGCGAGTCTGCCGACCCGCTGGCCGTCGACGCTCACCCAGGCCAGGTCGCGGATCTCCTGCTCGACGCTGAAGACGCCGCCCGCGAAGCCCTCGGGGAGCGCTGCGTCGTAGCGCACGAGCGCGCCGAGGTGGCCGAGTTCGTCAAAAGTGGGAGGCTCATCGAAGGTGGGATGGGCCTCGCTCGCGGGCAACGCCTGTTCAGCGGGCCGAGCGGCAGCCGGGTCCCCGATCCACCGCCCCGCGGCGCGCAGCGGCACGGTGAGTTCGGGGAGCGGATCGTCCGCCTCCGGCAGCTCCGCGGGAACGGGCGCGTACTTCGCGATCACGTCGCGCATCGCGAAGTACTTCGCGGTCGGGTTGCCCGCCTCGTCCAGCGGGGCGTCGTAGTCGTAGGAGGTCGTGAGCGGGAGGTAGCGGCCCTTGTGGTTCGCGCCGTTCGTGAGCCCGAAGTTCGTGCCGCCGTGGAACATGTAGATGTTCACTGAGGCACCAGTGGCGAGCAGCTCGTCGAGGCTCGCCGCGACCGTATCGACGTCGGTCGTGTGGTGCACGCCGCCCCACCAGTCGAACCAGCCGTCCCAGAACTCGGAGCACATGAGCGGCCCGGTGGGCTGGTGTTCGCGGAGCCTGGCGAGGCGCTCGGTGACGCGGCCGCCGAAGGATCCGGTGCGGTGCAGAGTATCGAGGCTGCCGTCTGCGAGCATGTCGTCCATCGGCTGGTCGACGGTCGTGAGCGGCACGTCGATGCCCGCCGCGCGGGTGACCCGCACGAGCTCTTCGAGGTAGGCCTTGTCCGAGCCGTACGCGCCGTATTCGTTCTCGATCTGCACGAGCACGACCGAGCCGCCGAGGTGCGTCTGCCGGGGAGCCACGATCTCGTAGACGCGCTCGAGATACTCAGTCACGTCCGCGAGATACGCGGGGTCGGAAGAGCGGAGCGTGCGCTCATCAGCGTCGACCCAGATCGGGAGGCCGCCGTTATGCCACTCAGCGCAGATGTACGGGCCCGGCCGCACGATCGCGTCCATGCCCTCGGCCGCGACGAGGTCGAGGAAGCGGCCGAGGTCGTTCCAGCCGGTCGCGTCCCACTCGCCGCGCCTGGGCTCGTGGGCGTTCCATGCGACGTACGTCTCGATGGTGTTGAGCCCCATGAGGCGCGCTTTGCGGATCCGATCCTGCCACTGCTCGGGGTGCACGCGGAAGTAGTGCAATGCGCCCGCGATGATTCGGTGCGGGGTGCCGTCGCGGAGGAAGTCGGTCTCGCCGATCGAAAAAGTGCTCACGAGTCGTCCTTGAAGAGTGAGGGTTGTGCAGTGGGGGAAACCACGCGGGGAAACCACGCAGGGAAACAACGCGGGGCTGGGTGCAAGCGCCCCCAACCCCGCGCGGGATTACTTGTTGACCGAGAAACCCTGGCCGTTGCCGTACTCGACGAGCGCGTCCTGCCACGCGGTAAGGCCCGCGTTGAGGTCGGTGCCGTTCTCGTAGGCCTGGCCGACGGTGTCGCCGAAGATGCTGTTGCCGTACACCTGGTAGGGGAGGTAGCTCCACCCGGGCACGACGTCTTCGGCTGCAGCGGCGAGCACCTCGTTGATCTTCTGCCCGCCGAAGTAGTCGGGGGCGTCGGCGAGGAACTCGGGCGAGGTGAGGTCGGCGGTGGTCGACGGGAAGCCGCCGGTCTCGAGGAACATCGACACACTCTCCTCGCTGTTGTTCAGCCACCAGAGGAAGCCGGCTGCGAGCGCCGGGTTCTCGCTCTGCTTGGTGACCGCCTGGCCGCCGCCGCCGTTTTCAGCGCTCGCGGGCTTGCCGTCATAGGTCGGCATGGGGGCGACGCGCCAGTCACCGGCACCGTCGGGGGCTCCGGAGATGAGGTTCGACGGCATCCACGCGCCGATGACCAGGGTCGCGATGCTGCCGTCGCCGAGGCCGCGGAACCACTCGTCGCTCCAGCTGCCGGTGGGCGAGACGAGCCCCTCAGTGACCAAGCGATTCCAGTTCTCGGTCCACTTCTTCGACCCCTCATCTTGGAGATCGATGGTGACGTCGGTGCCGTTGGTCGTGAAGGGCTTGCCGCCGGCCTGCCAGATCATCGATGTGGTGAAGCCCGCGTCACCGATGTCGTTCGTGATGAACTTCTTCGGGTCTGCCTCGTTGATGGCCTTGGCGGCCGCGTAGTATTCGTCCCACGTCGCGGGGACTTCGATGCCCGCCTCATCGAACACGGCCTTGTTGTAGAACATTGCCATGGGGCCTGAGTCTTGTGGGAGGCCGTAGATTGCCTCGCCGTCGGTGACCGAGTTCCACGTCGACGCCGAGTAGTCGCCCTCAAAGTCGGCAAAGCCGAACTCTGAGAGGTCTGCGAATGCGTCGGTGAGCGCGAACTGCGGAAACGCGTAGTACTCCATCTGTACGACGTCTGGGGCGCCCGAGCCCGCCTTGATCGCGTTCTGCAGCTTCGTGTACTCGTCGTTTGCGGTGCCCGCGTTGACGAGCTTCACCTTGACGTTCGGGTACGCCTTCTGGAACGCGGCGACCTGGGCTTCTGCTGCCGGGGTCCACGACCAGTAGGTGATCTCGCCGCCCTCCTCGAGGGCTGCTTCTACTGCGGCGAAGGTGCCGTCGCCCGCGGCTGAGCCGCCTGGCTTGTCACCGCCGGCTGACGAGCAGCCGACGAGGGCGAGGGCCGCGACGGTGCCGGCGGCGAGCACGGTGGCTGCCCGGCGCGCTGCGCGGGAGGTGGAGAAGAGCTTCATTGCTTCGGTCCTTTCGAAAAACGGTGTTCGGTGAGTGCGGGCGGCCCGGTGGGGCCGCCAACGCTGTGTTGGCGTGCGAGGAATTACTGCTTGACGCTGCCCGCGGCGAGCCCGGATTGCCAGAATCGCTGCAGCAGGAGGAACGCGATCACGATGGGGATGATCGTGAGGAGGGATCCCATGATGACGAGGTTGTAGATCGGCTGGGATCCTGCCCCGATGGCCTGCGCGCTCCACTGGTTGAGACCAACCGTGAGCGGGTACCAGGCCGGGTCGGAGAGCATGATCAGGGGGAGGAAGTAGTTGTTCCACGTCGCGACGACGGTGAACAGCGCGACCGTCACGATGCCGGGCGCGAGCAGCCGGATCGAGATCGTGAAGAAGGTGCGGAACTCGCCAGCGCCGTCGATGCGGGCCGCCTCGAGGATCTCGGTGGGCACGGAATCGGCAGCGAAGACCCACATGAGGTACATGCCGAACGGGCTGATGAGCGACGGAATGATGACGGCCCACGGGGTGTTCGTGAGGCCGAGCTCGCTGAACAGCAGGAAGGTGGGGACAGCGAGCGCGGTGCCCGGCACGGCGACCGCGCCGAGCACGACCGCGAAGACCGCGCGGCGGCCCGGGAACTTAAACTTCGCGAGACCGTAACCGGCGAGGGTCGCGAGCAGCGTCGCGCCGCCCGCGCCGACGACGACGTAGAGCAGCGTGTTGCCGAACCAGCGCAGGAAGATGCCGTCGCGGTAGGTGAAGGTCGCGACGAGGTTGTCGAAGAACGCGAAGTCGTCGGCGAACCACAGGCCAAAGGAGCTGAACAGCCCGCCCTGCGTCTTTGTTGAAGAAAAGAGTAGCCAGGCGAGTGGGAGGATCGTGTAGAGCGCATAGATCACCATCACGACGAGGAGCGTCTTCGAGGATCGCGGATTGAGCATGTTCTTCACCCGCGACGGGGAACGAGTCTCGTGAGCCATCTCAGCGCACCTCCGCGTTCGAGCCGCGCAGTTGCACGACGTAGGCGATGATCGCGGTGATCAGCCCCATGATGATGGCGATGGTTGCCGAGTAGTTGAACTGCTGGCCCGAGAACGACAGGTTGTAGGCGTACATGTTCGGCGTGAAGTACGTGGTGATGACGTTCGGGGCGAGCGGCCGCAGGATGTTGGGCTCGTTGAAGAGTTGGAAGCTGCCGATGATCGAGAAGATCGTGGCGATGACGAGCGAGCCGCGAAGCGAGGGGATCTTGATCGAGAAGATCGTGCGCCAGGCCCCCGCCCCGTCGAGCGCCGCTGCCTCATACATCTCGTTCGGGATCGTCTTGAGCGCCGAGTAAAAGATGAGCATGTTGTAGCCGACGAACTCCCACGTCACGATGTTGCCGATCGAGACGAGCATCCACTCCTTCGCAAACGGCGTGAGCAGCTTGATGCCGAGGAAGTCGTTGACGTTTGCGGTGAGGCCGAACTGGTCGCCGTAGATGTAGCCCCACATGAGCACGGCGACGACCGCGGGAACGGCGTAGGGGAGGAAGATGATGATGCGGAAGAACGAGGCCCCGCGGAGCCTCGCGCTGTCGAGCGCGAGTGCGGCGCCGAGCGCGAGGACGAGCATGATGGGCACCTGCACAAGCAGGAAGACGAAGACGCGGCCGAAGGCCTCCCAGAACTGCGGATCCTGGAAGGCGCGCACGTAGTTGTCGAAGCCCACGAACTCGTTGCCGCCGACGAGCCGGTCTTGGAAGAAGCTCAGATAGAGCGAGTAGATGAGCGGCGTGAGGAACACCAGGGCAAACACGATCATGAAGGGGCCCACGAAGGCCCAGCCTCGCCAGTCTCGGCGCTCGCGCCACGGGAGACCGGCGACGGTCTGCACGGGGGCTGTGTGTGTCGTCATTGACGTGAACCTTCTTACGATGCGGTGGCGAAATGCGCCATGTGTCTACGTCAACATATTGGATGGGTGGTACTATGTCAACGTCAACACCTGAACGGATGTATGAACGTGACCCAAGAGACACCGGCACTGCAGCCGCCCCGTCGACGAGAGCCGTCGATGGAAGACGTCGCGCGTGCGGCGGGCGTCTCGGGGCAGACAGTGTCGCGGGTTGTGAACTCGCGTGGTTACGTCGGCGAGGCCACGCGGCAGAAAGTCAATGACGCCATGCAGCGGCTCGGCTACCGGCCGAACAGTGCGGCGCGGGCCCTGAGGTCCGGGCGATTCAAGGCGATCGGTGTGGTGATGTTCACCTTCAGCTCGTACGGTAACCAGCGCACGCTCGACGCGATCGCTGAGCGCGCCTCCGAGGCAGGGTACGGGCTCACGCTCATCCCGGTCGAGTCGAGCCCGACGGCGACGGTCTCGGGGGCGTTCCGCAGGCTTGAGGAGCACGCTGTCGATGGCGTCATCATCGTGCTCGAGGCACACCAGCTCGACGAGGCCGACATCGAGATCCCGCCCGGCCTGCCCATCGTCTTCGTCGATTCCAGCAGGCTCGGCGAGCGGCCGTTCGTCGACACCGACCAGGCGCAGGGCGCGAGGCTCGCCACCGAGCACCTGCTCGAGCTCGGTCACGCCACGGTGTTTCACGTCGCGGGCCCAGACAAGTCCTACTCGGCCGAGCGCCGCCGGGACTCGTGGCGGGCGACGCTCGAGGCGCACGGGCGCGAGGTGCCCGCGGTGGTGCAGGGGGACTGGAGCGCCGAGTCGGGGTACCGCGCCGGGCTCGCGCTGCGCGATGACCCCAGCGTCTCTGCCGTGTTTGTCGCGAACGACCAGATGGCGATCGGGCTCGTTCGCGCATTTCGGGAGGCCGGAATGGACGTTCCCGGCGACGTGAGCGTCGTCGGCTTTGACGGCCTGCCGGAGGCAGCGCAGCTCTGGCCGCCACTAACAACCATCAAGCAGCACCCCGAGCGGGTGGGCGCGCTCGCGGTCGATGCACTGCTCACCGAGCTCAGCGGTTCCGTGCGGGTGCAGGCTCCACTGATCGATACCGAGCTCGTGGTGCGGGGGAGTACAGCCCCGCCGCGCTAGCTCCACCGAGCGGTTCGTGGTGCCCGCCGGGTGCAATCTCAGGCCTTCCCCCAGCGCTCGGTGTTACCGTGAGTGCGGTTGCTGTAGGAGCGGTTGACTTGAACGTGGTGGCCTGGTGGGCGAATCTGAGGGCGGTGATGAACTGATGGGACTGGCGCGTGCTCGCGTGCGACCGATTTCTGGTCGCGGGCTCCTCTTCCTCCTCGGGTTCGTGTCGTTCCTCACCCTCGCGCTGCTTGGCCCGCACGTGCACGGCTCGGATACCGCGCCAAGTCCGGTGTCGTCCGCAGCTGCCGCGGTCTCGACGGCGCTCGGCGAGGCGGGAGTTGCGATCGCGCCACCCGCAGGGTCGGATCCGCAACCCAGTGAGGCTTCGCTCGGTGTCGCCGCGGCGTGCGTCCTCGTGCTGCTGGTGACGTTGGTGTTCCTCGCCACGCGCGCCGCCCCGGAGCGAGCGCACGCCACGCGGAGCGTGACCCCGTACGCAGCCCAGCCTGTGCTCCCTGCGCGAGGTCTGGCGCTGCCGCTCTACCGGCTACTGTCGATCAGTCGCACCTGAGCTCGGCCGCTCGACGGCGGGTGGGCGCGGCGCGCGTTGACCTGTGTTTCCGAGTTACGAGCTCCCGAGCCCGCGTGTGCCGCGGGTGGGGGCCTCGCGCTGATCCTCCCCTCGGCCCGCGCTTCGCCGCCCCATAAGAAAGGCGCTTAGACCCGTGAACTCCACGAGCCGCGCTCTCACTCCCAGCACCGAAATTATCCGCACCGAAATCATCAGCACCGAAATCATCAGCACCGAAACCATCAGTACCGGAATCACCAGCTCCGAAAGCCCCAGCCCAGGCACCTCCGACCTCCAGATCATCGACCTCTTCGCCCTTGACATCACGGCGATACCGTTGCTCGGCTGGCTCGCCGTCGCGAGTCTCGTCGCCTATCTCGCTGGCGCGATCTCGCTGTGGGCACGCGGGAGGCGGTGGAGCGTTCCCCAGACAATCTCATTCGTGCTCGGCTGTGTCGCGTGGTTCGCCGCGACCGGCCTCGCCGTGAATGAGCACGCCGATGAGCTCATCACGGCGCTGGTGTTCCAGCTCATCACCCTGCTTGTCGCGGCACCGCCGCTGCTGCTCATGGGCTCGCCAGGCACGCTGCTCCTGCGCACGATGCCGCATCGGGGGATCGGGCGCTGGGTGCTCAGGGCCGCGCTCGCCGCCCAGCGCTCGCGTGCCGCGCTCGTGTTGCTCCATCCGATTGTCGCGATTCTTGTGGCGATCGTCGCCTTCCCCGGGCTGTTCTTCAGCGACGCGATCAGCTGGGTCATGGCGGCACCCGGCGGGCACCAGGTGTTGCTCGCCCTGCTGCTCATCTTCGGCGTGATTGGCGGCGCGCCCCTGTGGGCGCTCGACCCGCTGCCGCGCAAGCCGTCGTTCGGGATGCGCCTCACGGGCGCCTTCCTTGAGCTCCAGATCCACGCCCTGTTTGGGCTCGTGCTGCTGCGCAGCGCGAGCGGGATGATGAGTTGGTACGCGCAGGAGCCCGAGGGGTGGGGGATCAGCCGCGCGCTCGACCAGTCCCTGAGTGGCAGCCTCGTCTGGACCTACGGTCAGCTGCCGCTGCTCATCGTGCTCATCATCACGCTCTCGAAGTGGCGCAAAAGCGACATGCGCGGAGCCCGGCATCGGCGGCGCAGCGAAGACGCCGCCCTCGACGAATACAACCAGTTCCTCGCAGAGGTCGCAGAGCGCGACCGCAGCCAGGAAACGCAGAAAGGAACGGTATGACCTCCCTCACTCCCAAGAAGCAGCGCCTGAGCACCTCCGCGAAGGCTGCGCTGATTACGATCCCGACGGTGCTCATCGCCGTGCTCATCGTGATCCTCGTCTATGCGGCGAACAAGGGCGGGGGCGCGCCAGACGGCACTGCGCCCGACTCGGCATCGCCCGCCGTTCCGCTCGTCGAGGAGAACTCGCACCGGCTCGACGACGTGGGCGAGAATGCCCCGACGCTCGTGGAGTTTCTCGACTTTGAGTGCGAGGCCTGCGGCGCGGTGTTCCCGGTGATGGAGGAGATCCGCGAGCAGTACGCCGGGCAGGTGAATTTCGTGGTGCGCTACTTCCCAATTCCCGGGCATCTGAACTCGATGAATGCTGCCGTCGCCGTTGAGGCCGCTGCGCAGCAGGGCAAATTCGAGGAAATGTATCAGCGGATGTACGAGACGCTCCCTGAGTGGGGGGAGAAGCAGGACTCTGAGGCCCCGCGGTTTAGGGGCTACGCGGAGGATCTTGGCCTCGACATGGCGGCCTTCGACGCCGCGGTCGCGGACCCGAAGACCCAGGAGCGCGTCGAATTCGACTTCGATGCGGGCCGCGAGCTCGGAGTGCAGGGCACGCCCACGTTCTTCTTGGAGGGTGAGCTCTTCGCGCCGGAGTATGTCGACGACATCACGGAGGCGCTCGACGAGGCGATCGCCGCGCGGAAGTAGCGCGGCCCTCGCCCCTTCGGCGACCACTGCCTCGCCGGGCGGCTGCCCCCTCGCAATCGAGACAGCGTGGCTTGAAATGTTACACTCATTCAAGACACGTTGTCTCGTAATTGTGAAGGAGAATGCTGGTGAATCAATTGGTGCTCACGCCGATTCCTGAGGTGCTCGACCGGCTGCGAGCTGGTGAGGTGGTGCTCGTCGCCGATAGCGCCTCGCGGGAAAACGAGGTCGACGCGATCGTCTCGGCCGAACTCGCCACCCCGCAGACGATCGGTTGGATGGTGCGGCACACCTCGGGGTTGCTGTGCGCGCCACTGACCGCGGAGCGTGC
>NZ_JBLUNZ020000064.1:0-7139 GCF_048061935.2 Leucobacter sp. BZR 635
GACCTGCTTGAGCTGCCCCCGCTCGTCGCTCGAAACGAGGACCCGCGCGGCACGGCCTACACGGTGACCGTCGACGCGTGGGCGGTGCGAGCGACCGGGATCTCGGCCACCGACCGCGCCCTCACGGTGAACGTGCTCGCCGACCCCGCGGCGGGGCCCGGCGACCTCATTCGGCCCGGGCATATCTTGCCACTCAGGGCCCACCCGCTCGGCACGCAGGGGCGGGGTGGGCACACTGAGGCGACGGTGGATCTCTTGCGCCTCGCGGGCATGGCGCCCGTGGGGGTACTCGCCGAGCTCGTGGATGACGAGGGGGAGATGCGGCGTGCCGGTGACATCGCGGGGAACGCTCGCTTCGCGGGCATGGCGTTCACGAGCGTTGCCGCTATCGCCGCGGCTGTGGCAGGCGTGGGGAGCTACTCGCGGTAGTCGCCGACCCCGCTGCGCCAGTAGCCCTGGACGTGCAGCTGCGCGACGGGCTGCTGGCGCAGCTGGGTTCTGAACCAGTGGGCTGAGGAGGCCTCCCCGGCAAACCACACGCCAGAATCTGGGGTGAACGTCGCCTGCTCTGCGGCCTGCAGGAGCTGCCGGCCGGGTGCCTCGCCGCGCCGCCTGGCGAGCCACGTGATCGCGGTGCCGTCTGGGGTGGCAAGGTCTTGGCGGTCGCGTTCGTCGGCCAACTCGACGAAGGCCTCAACCGCTCGGCCGGAGTGCTCGCGCTCAAGGATCGCGGAGATGGCGGGGAGCGAGGTCTCGTCGCCAAAGAGTTGCAGCGTCTTGATGGGGCCGCTCGGCGCGCCACTCGGGCGGGGGCCTGCGATGCGGGCGCGTGAGCCGAGGGTGCACGCCGTGGCCCAGCGGGGCATGGTGCCGAGGCCGTGCAGAAACACGTCGATCGTGATCTCGTCGCTCAGTGGGTTGAAACCGCGGACCGTGTAGGCCCTGCCGTGTTCGCCGAACCCGTCGGGCTCGTCGATGAACAGCTTGACCCACGCGCCGGGGGTGTCGTGGACGGTGGCGATGAGGTCGCTGCCGCCAAGGGTGAGTCGCAGCATGTGCTCGCTCACGTGTTCGCGGCCCGTGACAACGACGTCGCGCATGGCTGTGGGGCGGCGGTCCCGGCGGCGGTCCTGGCGTCGCGTGGGGGCTGTGGTTGGTGTTGCAGTGGTGTTCACTGGGTGATCCTCTTTCGAGACAAGGTGTACCGTAATGATAGACGCGAGAGTTTCGGATCAGCAAGTCTCGAAAGTGTTAGGGTGAACGCATGGAGGAGCGCACACGACCCCTGGGCCGCCCGCGAAGTGAGGGTGCCCGCCTGGCGGTGCTCCGGGCCGTCGACGACATGCTCGTGGAGGAGGGCTACGCCGCCATGACCATGAAGGGCATCGCGGAGCGGGCCAAGGTCGGGAGGCAGACTGTCTACCGCTGGTGGTCGTCGAAGGCCGAGATCTTGCTCGAGGCAAGCGCCGCCGATGCGACTCGAGAGCTCACCATCGCCCCGGGGGTGGACACCGAAGCGGACGTGACCGCGTTTCTCGCGGCGCTCTCTGCGTTTCTCACGACCTCTGACGCTGGCCTTGCCTACCGGGCCCTCCTCGGGGAGGCGCAGCACGACCGCAAGGTGGCCGAGCTGCTGCGCGGAACCGACGTGCTCGGTGACGCGGCCCGGACGTGCATTGCTGGCGTGCGGGCCCGCGGCGGTCTCGGCGACGAGGGGAGTGGGGTCGACGACGCCGCGCTCGCCGCAGAGCTTGTCGGGCCGATGCTCTTCCGCACGCTCGCCGAGGGGTGGCTGGGGGATCCTGCTGAGCATCGCGCGATGGCGCGGCGCTTTCTCGCGCGCTAACGGGTGCCCCGCCGGGGTTGCTGCGCCTGTCAGCTCCCGCCTGCTACGCTATTCATCTGATGAATTGGATGGGGCCTGTCGATTGGGGAGCGAGCGCGCTGCGCGACTCCTCGATGACCGCTCCCTTCCTCATGTCGACGGGCGTGATTTCCGGCGAGGGGCGGGGCGATCGCCCGGTCGCCCCGCCGCACAGCCACCCGGAGCCCATGCTCGCCTGGTGCTATCGCGGGACAGTGTGGGTGTACCTCGAGGATTCGATCTGGCGACTCGCCCCCGGGCAGGGGATCTGGATCCCGGCGCGCACGCCCCATACCGCGCGTCACGAGCGCGACGCCGTCGGGTGCTACACGTACGTCCCCGACTCGGAGCTCGCATCGCCCGTGACCGAGGTGCGGCGCGTGCTCGTGCACCGCGCGGTCCAGGAAATGATGCTGCACCTGGGGGAGAACGACATGGACCCGGGGCTGCGGGTGCGGATCCAGGGCGTGCTCATCGACATGCTGCAGCAGCCGTCGACCGACCCGTTGGGCGATGCGGGTGAGATCCCCGTGCCCGGCGACGAGCGTGTTCGGCCGCTCGTGGAGACCGTGCTCGCGCACCCGGGTGACGTGCGTACCGCACGCGAACTGTTTGCGCAGCACGGCCTGCACGAGCGAACGGTGCTGCGCGTATTCAGTAGTGACATCGGCATGAGCTTTGGGCAGTGGCGCACGGGTGTCAGGATGACCGCCGCGGCGCGCCTCATTGTTGACGGCACCCCGGTTGGGGCAGCGGGCAACAGGTGTGGCTACGACTCGACGAGCGCGTTCTCTGCCGCCTTCAAAGGCCGCTTCGGAATGACGCCGCGGCAGTACGTCGCGCAGGCGCAGGCCGATGGGGCGCACCGCTCGTACTGGCGGTAAATCCGATGTTTGGCGGTTTTGCGGCAAAACTCGTCTGCTCGGCAACACATTGCAGCCCCGCGTGCTCCTAGCATCGATGTGTTAGGTAAGGCTTACCTAACTTCTGCCGCAGTTTCGCGGCCCAGACCACCGCTTCCCGCAAGGAGAACAATGTTGCACGCTTCCGCGCGTTCAAAAACCCGGCGCCTCTCAGGGGTCGCCGCGCTCGTCGCCGCCGCCGCGATCGCCCTCACCGGCTGCTCGGCTCCCGCAGACACCGCACCCGAGAAGGGTGCCGAAACCGGTGTGACGATCGAGCACGCGCACGGCTCCACGAACATCCCAGAGAAGCCGAAGCGAATCGTCGCCCTCGGCTGGATGACCCCCGACATCGTCGCCGCCCTCGGCGAGAACCCGGTCGGCGTCGAAGAGGTCTGGGGAGCCGATGAGAGCGGCTACCAGCCCTGGTTCAAGGACTTCGTCATGGAGCAGTACGGCGAGACCCCCGAGATCATCCCGTACGCCAAGGAGGGCCCGAACTACGAGGGCATCAAGGAGCTGAAGCCAGACCTCATCCTCAGCCTGTACTCGGGTATCACCGACGTCGAGTACGAGCGGCTGAGCGAGATCGCCCCGACCGTGCCCTACATCAAGGGCCCGTGGGATCCGAGCACCTGGGAAGAAATGACCCGCACCGTGGGCAAGGCGATGTGGGCAGACGACAAGGCAGAAGAGCTCGTTACCGAGACCGACGAACTCGTCACCTCGCTCGCTGCCGAACACCCCGAGTTCGAAGACAAGACCTTCGTCTGGGGCCTCACGCTCACCGAGGGCGGCACCGACCTCGGCGTCTACCTCGAATACGACCCGCGCGTGCGCATCACCGAGTCGCTCGGTTTCAAGTCCACGAGCGCGATGGATACCTTCCTCGCGACCGCAGAAGGCGACAACTGGTACACGGGCGTGAGCCTTGAGAACCTCTACGACGTCGAAGCCGACCTGTTCGCGGCCTGGGGTGGCAGCAAGGCCGAGGGCACCGCGACCGTCGAGAACAAGATCATCTCGCGTTGGAACCCGATCGAGAAGAACGCGTACGTCATCTACAGCGACCAGGCAGAGGCGTCGGCGATCAGTGCCCCGACCGTGCTCTCGCTGCAGTACATCCTCCCGAAGTACGTCGACGATCTCGCGGCAGCGCTGCAGGGCAAGCCGACCAACACCGGCGAATGACACAGCACCTCTCTGAGCGGGGCCGCGCGGCGGCCCCGCTCTCGGCGGTTCGCCGCCCTGTCATCCGTCGCCGCGCCTGGGTGCTCACGCTCGGGCTCATTGTCGCGCTCGGCGCGCTCGTGCTCACCGCGATCGCCTCGCTCGCGGTTGGCAGCCGGGCCATCGACCCGGGCACGGTGCTCGCCGCGCTCACCGCCTACGACGACGACAACCCGCTGCACCTCATGGTGCGCGAGCTGCGAGTGCCCCGCACCGTCTACGCGATTCTTATCGGCTCCGCGCTCGCGGTCTGCGGCGGGCTCATTCAGGCCTTCACCCGCAACCCGCTC
The DNA here is from genome assembly GCF_048061935.2 of Leucobacter sp. BZR 635. NCBI lineage: Bacteria > Bacillati > Actinomycetota > Actinomycetes > Micrococcales > Microbacteriaceae > Leucobacter > Leucobacter sp. BZR 635. The sequence goes on from NZ_JBLUNZ020000064.1 coordinate 4,287, forward strand.
GCCGACCCCGGCATCCTCGGGGTAAACGCCGGTGCCTCCTTCGCGGTCACCTTCGCCGTCGGGGTACTCGGGTTTACCGCTCCCGGATCCTACGTGCCATTCGCCCTCGGCGGCGCGTTCGTGCTCACCGTGCTCGTCTACCTGCTCGGCTCCGTTGGCCCCACGGGTGCCACACCCATGAAACTCACGCTCGCCGGCGTCGCGCTCGGCGCAGCGTTTACCGGTTTCACGACCGCAATCGTGCTGCAGAACAACTCAACCCTGCAGATCATGCGCTTCTGGGGCGTCGGCTCCGTCGCTGGCCGCGAGCTCGACCAGCTCGCCTGGGCCGCCCCGCTCATCATCGCCGGCCTCGTGCTCGGCCTGCTCAGCGCCCGCTCACTCAACGCGCTTGCCCTCGGCGACGACCTCGCGCAGGCGCTCGGTGCGCGAATCCGCGTCACCCGGCTGGTCGTCATCGTCGCGGTCACCCTGCTGGCGGGCACCGCCGTCGCGGCGGCAGGCCCTATCGGCTTCGTCGGCATCATGATCCCGCACGCGGTGCGCTGGTTCACCGGCCCCGACCAGCGCTGGGTGCTCAGCTATTCGCTCGTCGTTGGCGCAATCTTCCTGCTCCTCGCAGACATTCTCGGCCGCGTCGTCCTCCCCAACGGGGAGCTTCGCGTCGGCATCGTCACGGGACTCCTCGGCGCCCCCGTGCTCATCGCGCTCGTGCGCCGCAGGCAGGTGAGTGGACTGTGACCAACCCCCAGCAGACCGTCGACTTCGGTCGGCGTGAGTATCGCGTCGAGAACCGCTCTGTCGCATGGTCGATCCCCGCGCGCTCCGTGATCGTGAGCATCGCGCTCGTCGTCGTCATCATTGTCTCGGGTATCGCCTCGATGACCATTGGGGCATACGACGTGAGCTTCGGCGAGGTGCTGCGCGCCCTCGTCGACCCCAACGTCGACCCAGATACCCGGCAGGTTGTGTTCGAATGGCGGTTCCCGCGAGTGCTCTTCGCGGTGCTGTGCGGGGCGGCGCTCGCGCTCTCCGGCGGCATCTTCCAGTCGCTGACGCGCAATCCGCTCGGGTCGCCCGACATCATCGGCTTTGGCGTCGGCGCTCAGTTCGGCGTGACCCTGATGATGGTCGGCCTCGGGCTGAACACCTACATGTACAAGGCCGCGGGCGCGCTCGTCGGCGGCCTCATGACGGCACTCCTCGTGTACGCGCTCGCTATGAAGCGCACGGTGTCGTCGTTCCGGCTCATCATCGTCGGCATCGGGGTCTCCGCTGGCCTTGGATCGCTCACCTCCTGGATCCTCATCTCGGTGAGTGTCGAGAAGGCCATGATGGCGGCGACCTGGGGAGCGGGCTCGATCGCGTCGCTCGGCTTCGACCAGTTGCTTCCCGCCACCGCAGTGTTCGCGATCGTCGCGATCGCGGCGCTGCCGCTGAACCGCACGCTGCCCGTGCTCGAGATGGGCGACGACGCGGCGACCGCGCTCGGTGTCCATCCCGGCCGCACCCGCTTGGCCGCGATGGTGCTCGGTGTCGCACTCGTCGCGCTCGTGACCGCGGCCGCGGGCCCCATCTCGTTTATCGCGCTCGCCGCTCCGCAGATCTACCAGCGGCTCACCCGCACGAACACTCCGATGGGAACGGTGCCACTCATGCTCACCGGGGCCGCGCTCGTCGTCGTTTCTGACACCGTCGCCCAGCTCTGCAGGGTGCCGGTCGGCGTGATCACTGTCTCGGTCGGCGGCCTCTACCTCGCCTGGCTGCTCGCAGCCCAGTACGCGCGCCGCGCGTGAAAGGAATTTCTATGACTGCCTCGCTCATCGCGCGCGATGTGGCCCTCGGCTACAGTGACGAACCCGTCATCTCAGACCTCACGCTCGAGGTGCCGGATGGCTCGTTCACGATCATCATCGGCCCCAACGCGTGCGGCAAGTCGACGTTGCTGCGCGGGCTCGCCAGGCTGCTCAAGCCCTCCGCTGGAAGTGTGCTACTCGATGGCACCGCGATCCATTCGCAGAAATCGAAGGAGGTCGCAAAAAGGCTCGGGCTGCTGCCGCAGTCCTCGATTGCGCCCGACGGGATCACCGTCGCCGACCTCGTCTCGCGCGGCCGCTTTCCGCACCAGAATGCGATGCGCACCTGGAGCCAGGTCGATGAGGTCGCCGTCGCGCAAGCGATGGACGCGACGAACGTCACCGAACTGTCGCGGCGACTCGTCGACGAGCTCTCGGGCGGGCAGCGACAGCGAGTGTGGGTGGCGATGGCGCTCGCGCAGCAGACCGGGCACTTGCTGCTCGACGAACCGACGACGTTCCTAGATATCGCGCACCAGATCGACCTCATGGAGCTGTTCGCGCAGTTGCACCGCGACGGCGCGACGCTTGTTGCGGTGCTGCACGACCTCAACCACGCCGCGAGGTATGCGTCGCATCTCGTTGCGATGCGTGACGGCCAGATCGTCGCGCAGGGGGATCCGCGCGAGATCATCACCGAGCAGCTCGTCGAGGCCGTGTACGACCTGCCGTGCAGGGTGATCGAGGATCCGGTCTCGGGTGCGCCGCTCGTGCTGCCGCTTGGCGGTCGCCGGTAGCCTGCGCCTGCTCGGCCTGGCGCGGCCTTCCGCGGCCGGGTTTCTGGCCGCGGCTGGTACGCGCGTGCTGGGGCCAGTTACCGCGTGCTGCGGCTGGTTACCGCCGGCCGTAGCGCTCGGCGTTCTTTGCCTGCGTTCGGCGGCCCCAGACGGTGCCGGCGACCCAGAGCAGGGCTCCGAGTACGAATATGCTTCCGGCCGTCACAAACATCCAGTCCATGTTCACCACGGTAGTCGCCATGTGGTGAGCGGCAACACCC
>NZ_JBLUNZ020000065.1:0-73722 GCF_048061935.2 Leucobacter sp. BZR 635
GAGGCGCACGCGATCATCATCGACGCCACCGGCCGCGCCTTCTGTGCGGGAGGCGACGTCCGGGCGATGGCCACGATGGACGACCGCGGAGAGATGATCCAGCGGCTCGCACAGCGCATCAACACCGGCATCCTCGCGCTCACCGAGTCCGCTAAGCCCGTCGTGGCGGCCGCGCACGGCACCACGGCCGGCGGCGGCCTCGGCATCCTGCTCGCCTCCGATTACGCCGTCATCGGCGAGTCCTCGCGCGTCGGCAGCCTCTACGGCGGCGTCGGCCTCACCCCTGACCTCTCCGTCTCAGCGCAGCTCGCCGCGGCAGTCGGTGAGCGCCGGGCACTCCAGCTCCTGCTGCAGGAGCGGCTGCTCTCGGCCGCTGATGCTGTCGAGTGGGGCATCGCTGCCGAGCAGGTCGCCGACGACCAGGTCGCTGCCCGAGCCGAAGAGATCGCGGCGATGTGGGTCGCGAATGCTCACGCCTACGGCGAGGCAAAGCGCCTCATCCGCTCGCGCCCCGCACGCTCGTTCCGCGAGCAGCTCGACGAGGAGGCCCGCACGATCGGCGTTGCCTCGGTGAGTCCTGAGGGTGAGCGCCGCATCAAGGCCTTCGCCGCGCGGTAGCGGCGAGAAGCGCGGCGCTGCGCCGCCGCTGTGCCGCTGTGCCGCTGCTGTGCGCCCGGCCGTTGCTGTGCGCCCGGCCGTTGCTCGGCAGGGCCGCGCCGCGCTACTCGATCCGGTGCTCGCCGACCTCCGACGCGAGTGAGACACCGTTGTTGTCGACGTAGAGCTGGCCCTCGGTGAGTGAGACCGTCATCGTGTTGCGGCGCGCGAGCGTGGCGACGAGTTGGTCGATGAAGGCTGGGTCGAAGGAGCGGATCACGATGTGCTCGGACTCGTGGATCGTCTTCCCCGACCACGACGCGAGGAGCTTCTCGGGCTCGCGGTGCGTGTAGACCGCGGTGCGGTCGGCGAGCTTGCTGCCGAAGTGCAGGCGGTCGGCATCGGGCGCGCCGATCTCGATCCACGCCGTGATCGCGCCGGTGAGGTCGCGCACGAGCACCGCCGGCTCGTCGGTCGTTGAGACGCCGGCGCTGAACGCGATGCCCTCCTCGTACTCGAGACAGTAGGCGAGCAGCCGGGTGACCATGAAGCGGTCGGTTTCCGAGGGGTGCCTGGCGACTCTGAGGGAGAGCTCGTCGTAGACGCCGCGATCCACGTCGGCCAGTTGGATTTCGAACGTGTGGATCGTTGCACCTATTGCCATGATCCCCGAGTGTAGCGGGCGGAAAGCTGCGACCCGACCATCCTCCACCCCCCGATTAATCTAGTGCGACCCTTTCACCGGGCAAATAAGGGTCGCACTAGATTAATGGAGGGGTAGGGGTTCGCAGATGGGCGGGCCCCGAGCTCAGCTGCTGCGATCGATGCCCGCGTGGGCGAGTGCGCGCGCAACCTCGCTCAGGCCGTCCGCGTCGATCCCGCGCACGGGGTGGGGGAGCATCCCCGGGGCCAAGACGCCGAGTTGCTCTGCCACGGCCGCAGCAACTCGGTAGCTGCCGTAGCGCGCGAACAGCTCCCAGAGCGGGGCGAAGCGATCCGACATCGCGAGTGCGGTCTCGTCGTCACCCGCGAGCGCCGCGCGGGTGAGCGCCACGCACTCCTCGGGCAGCACCCCGGCAATAACGCTGTACCAGGTCTCGCACCCTGCGAGGAGGCCCGCGACCGCTGTGCCGTCGCCGCTGACGCCGAGGGTGACCCGCTCGGGCACGTGCGTCCGGTACTCCGCGAGCCGCGCGCGAGCCGCCACGGGATCGGTGGGCACCGCCGGAATCTTGATTGACGCGACCTTCTGCAGCTCGGCGATGCGCCCGTGCAGCTCGCCCGTGAACGTGAACCCAGTCGTGATCGGGTTGTCGTAGACGACGAGCGGCACCGACAGCTCCGCATCGACAGCCTCGAAGAGCCCGAACGCCTCGTCCTGGGTGAGGGGCTGGTAGGTCATCGGCGCGAGCAACACGGCGGAGGCTCCTGCGCGCTGCGCGTCCTCGACGTGGCCGAGAACGTCGCGGGTGCGGAGCGCGCTCACCCCGATGATTACGGGCCTCACGCCCGCGTGCTGCACCGTGAGATCTGCGACGCGGGAGCGTTCGGCCCGCGACAGGTAGGCGTAGCCGCCGGTGGATCCGAGCGCAGCGATGGAGTCGACGTCGGTCCGCGCGATGCGCTCCACGATGCGTGCGTACCCCGCCTCGTCGATGCCGTCGTCGGTGATGGGGGTGAGCGGAAACGCGCTGAGGCCTGTGGAATTCATGACTGCCTTTCGGGTGGTGGAGCGGGGGTGTGGATCCGGGTGCGCACCGCGAGCGCAGCGCAGGCGATGACTGCGAGCGCGCCGAGCGCGGTGAGCCAGCCGACGGGTTCGTGCAGGAGGATCGCAGCCCACACCAGCGTGAACACCGGCTGCACGAGCTGCACCTGGCTCACCTGCGCCATCGGCCCGATCCCGAGGCCGCGGTACCAGGCGAAGAACCCGAGGAACATGCTCACGACCGCGAGATAGCCGAACGCCGCCCACTGCGCGGGCGTCGCACTCGGCGGCTGCTGGGCGACCGCGACCCAGGTGAGGACGATCATGAGCGGGGCAGCGACGACGAGCGCCCACGAGATGGTCTGCCACGCTCCGAGCTCCCGCGCGAGCAGGCCGCCCTCCGCGTAACCCACCGCGGCCGCGACCACCGCGCCGAAGAGCAGCAGATCGTGCCACGAGAGCCCGGCGATCCCGCCGCCCTGCTGCGCCGCGAAGGCGACGGCGACGACTGCGCCGAGGGCGGCGGCGATCCAGAACCTGCGCCCCGGGCGCTCCCCGGTGCGAAGCACCGTCATAACCGCGGTTGCCGCGGGCAGCAGCGCGATGACGACGGCGCCGTGGCTGGCGGAGGCGGTCGTGAGAGCGAGCGAGGTGAGCAGCGGAAACCCGACCACCACCCCGGCGGCGACGGCCGCGAGCCGCAGCCACTGCGAACCGCGGGGGAGGCGCTGCCGGGTGAGCGAGAGCGCGAGGGCGGCGAGGATCGCGGCGACGACCGCACGGCCCGCCCCAATGAATAGCGGGGAGAGGCCCGCGACAGCGATGCGGGTAAGCGGAACGGTGAAGGAGAACGCGACTACTCCGAGCAGCCCCCACCACAGGCCCGCCCGCGAGGGCGATATCACTCTCCGGGAATCTGGAGTAGCGCTACTATGTATTCTCATGAGCAATGATAGCACTTCGCGGATCGTCGACGGCCTCCTCGACTGGATCGCCCGCGCCCCAGCCGGGGCCAAGCTCCCCGCAACCCGCGCGCTCGTCGCCGAGTACGAGGCGAGCCCCGTGACCGTGCAAAAAGCGCTGCGCACCCTCAGCGCGCGCGGCCTCATCGAAACGCGGCCGGGCTCCGGCACCTTCGTACGCGCCGTCCGCACCGCCCGCCCGCTCGACTTCAGCTGGCAGACATCGGCGCTGCGCTCGCCGCAGCACCGCCTCCCCGACGCCTCCGTCACGATGCGCCCCACCCCGCACGGCGCGATCCCGCTCCACGCCGGCTACCCGGACCGCGAGCTCCTGCCCGAGCGACTCATTCGCGCCGCGCTCACGCGGGCCGGCCGCAGCGACGCGGCGGTCACGCGCTCACCCGTCTCGGGGCTCCCCGAGCTGCAGGCGTGGTTCGCGGGCGAGCTCGCGCAGGCCACCCCGGTCGGCGTGACCCCACCGACGGCGAGCGATGTCGTCGTGCTGCCGGGCAGCCAGAGCGGCCTGAGCTCGACCTTCCGCGCGCTCGTCACCGCCGGGCAGCCGCTGCTCGTCGAGTCGCCGACGTACTGGGGCGCGATTCTCGCGGCGGCGCAGGCGGGCGTGCGGCTCGTGCCGGTCGCGAGCGGGCCGCTGGGCCCCGACCCGGCCGACCTCTCCCGGGCGTTCGAGGAGACTGGCGCGCGCGCCTTCTACGCGCAGCCGACGTACGCGAATCCCACCGGGGCGCAGTGGTCACCCGAGCGGTCGCGGCAGATCCTCGACGTAGTCCGCGCGCACAGCGCGTTTCTCATCGAGGACGACTGGGCCCACGACTTTGGCATCACGAGCGAGGCGAGCCCCGTCGCCGCGCTGGACGACGCCGGCCACGTCGTCTACGTCCGCTCGCTGACAAAGAGCGTCTCGCCCGCGATTCGGGTCGCCGGCGTGATCGCACGGGGGCCCGCGCGGGAGCGGATCCTCGCCGACCGAGGTGCATCCTCGATGTATGTGAGCGGGATCCTCCAGGCCGCAGCCCTCGACATCGTGACCCAGCCCGCGTGGAGCACTCACCTGCGCGGGCTCCGGCAGCAACTGCGTGCCCGCCGCGACCTGCTCGTCGATAGCCTCGCCGAGTACGCGCCGGCCGCGCACCTGGCCGCGATCCCCAGCGGCGGGCTGAACCTGTGGCCGCAGCTGCCCGACACGGTCGATCTGCCGGGCCTCGTGCGGGCATGCGAGGACGAGGGGGTGCTCATCACGCCGGGCAGTGAGTGGTTCCCGGCGGAGCCCTCGGGAAACTTCATCAGGCTGAACTTCTCAGGTCCGAACCCAGGCGCGTTCCCGGCAGCGGCAGAGGTGCTCGGGCGCGCGATCGAGCGGTTGGGGTGAGCGCCCGGGCGCCGTCCTGATTGCCCGCTGAGCCTATCCCTTGCGAGACCCGCGTGTTAGCATTCATCTGATGAATGGCGCTCCGGTGCCTGCGCCCGTGGTCGTTGGGCGGGGCTTCGCCCGAGACGCTCCAAAGTCTCGTCGTCACTCGTCGCAAACGAGACGAGGAGTCCGTTATGGTCGAGCAGCCTGCCAGCGCCGAGCAGTCTGCCAGCGCCGGCACTACCGGCAGTGCTACCGGTAGTGCAGCTGCCCGCCCGCAGGTTCCGCTGCTTCTCTCCCTCGTCTTCCTCGTCTACCTCGCGCAGATGACGCTCAGCCCGATCATTGCCCCGCTCGCCCGCGAGGCCGGGCTGCGAGAGTGGCAGATTGGCGCGACGGTGAGTGCGGCTGCGGTGATGGTGGTGCTCACGAGCCAGTTCTGGGGGAAGCGGGCGCAGACGCACGGCACGAAGCCGGTACTCGCGACCGCGCTCGTTCTCGGAGCAACGACGATGGCGCTGTTCGCCTGGGCGGCGGCGCTTGGCATGCGGGGCGTCGTCACGGGTGCAGCCCTGGTCGCGCTCTTCGTGATGCTCCGCGGTGTGGGCTTCGGGCTCGCGATCTCCGCGGTCGCGCCGACGGCGCAAACGTACATCGCCAGGGTGACCGACACCGAGGAAACTCGCGTGCGCGGCATGGCTGGCGTCGGCGCGGTGCAGGGCGTCGCGATGATCGCTGGTGCGATCGTCGGTGGCGTACTCGCGAGCTTCGGGCTGCTCGTGCCCCTCATCGTCATCCCGGCGCTGCTCGCGCTCGCCGCGCTCGTGACCCTGGTGAGCCTGCGCCCCGAGCCCCGTCACGAACTCATCGAGCATCCCGCCCGCGTGCGGCCGACCGACTCACGGGTGTGGCCGTTCCTGCTCGCAGGGTTTGGCATGTTCACGGCGCTGGGCTTCTTCCAGATCATCATCGGTTTCATCGTGCAGGACCGGCTCGCGCTCGACGGTCGAATGACCGCGCTCACGACGGGCGGGGTGATGCTGATCGCGGGCATCGGCATGGTGGTCGCGCAGGTTGTCGTCGTGCCGCGCTCGGGGTGGTCGCCCGCGACGTTGCTTCGCGTGGGATCGACGATCTCGGTCATAGGTTTTGGGCTGCTCGCTCCCAACGCAGGGCTCACACTGCTCCTGATCGGAACCGTGTTCGTGGGCTTCGGCCTCGGCGTCGCGACCCCGGGTTACACGGCAGGGCCGACCCTCCTCATGCGGCGTGATGAGCAGGGAGGGCTCGCCGGGCTCATCGGCGCGACGAACGGCCTGACCTTCGTGATCGCGCCGGCGCTGAGCACCGCGCTGTATGGCGTGTGGCCTCTGCTCCCGGTGGTGGTGAGCGGCGTGCTCATGGCGATCGTTGCCGTGTTCGTGTTTGTGCACCCGCGGTTCCGGGTGCTTCGGGAGGCGCCCGCGCGCGGCGATTGAGCGACGCCTACGCACGAGCCTCCGGGCTGCGCCTACGTGCTACGCCCGGTCGTGCAGCTGCAGCGAGTAGTGCATGAGTTCGACGCGCTCACCAGACGGCGCGACCCCGGGTTCCGATCCACCCTGCTCGAAGCCCGCGGCGCTGAGCACCCGCTGGGATCCAACGTTGCCGAGAACGGTGCGCGCGGCGAGCGTCGCGAGCCCTGATGCCCGGGCAAACTCCGCTGCGAGCGCGAGAGCGGACACCGCGTAGCCCCTGCCGCGTGCCTCGGGGTGGAGCCAGAAGCCCACTTCGGCGCGGTCGGCCGCGACGTCGAAGAGCACGAGGCTCCCCGCGAACGCGTCGCTTTCTGCCTCTGCGATGGCCAACACCGCGAGGTCTCCCCGCGCGAGCCCGGGCCCGGCGTCGCGCTCGATCATGCGGCGCACGGACTCGGGTGTGTACTCGGGCTCGGGGAGGTGTGCGTAGCGCCGCACGTCTGCGTCGGCCGAGCCGGTGGCGTACGCCGCAGCGTCGGCGTCGCGCAGCGGCCGCAACCGCACCCGTTCGTCTTCGACTGGGAGTCTCGTCTGGTCGAGCATGATCCCAATATCTCACAGCTCAGCCGATCCCCCACGCCCCGATTAATTTAGTCCGACCCTTTCTTGGGACCGATAAGGGTCGGACTAGATTAAACGGGGCAGTGGGGGCGGCCCAGGCGCGAGGCTACTCGGCGACCTCGGTGGCCTTCGATAGCTTCGACGGCCACCAGATCTTCCGGCCGATGTCGTAGCCCAGCGCCGGCACGAGCAGCGAGCGCACGATAAACGTGTCGATCAAGACGCCGAACGCGACGATGAACGCGATCTGCACGAGGAACAGGATCGGGATCACCGCGAGCGCCGCGAACGTCGCCGCGAGCACGAGGCCCGCCGAGGTGATCACGCCGCCGGTGATCGTTAGCCCGCGGAGGATCCCCTCGCGCGTGCCGTGCTTCACGGACTCCTCGCGCACCCGGGTCATGAGGAAGATGTTGTAGTCGATGCCGAGCGCGACGAGGAAGATGAACCCGAACAGCGGCACAGCCGGGTCTGCGCCGGGGAACTGGAAGATCCCATTGAACACGAGCGCGGAGACGCCGAGGGCGGTGCCGAAGGAAAGCACGGTCGTGAGCACGAGCAGGATCGGCGCGACAACGCTGCGCAGCAGCAGCATGAGAATGATGAGGATCACGACGAGCACGACCGGGATGATGAGGTTGCGGTCGTGAATCGACGCGGTGTTCGTATCGATCGCGGTCGCGGTCACCCCGCCGACGAGCGCGCCAGGCACGGCGTCGGAGAGTTCCGCACGCAGCGTGCGAACAGTGTCGGCCGCCGCGTCCGAGTCAGCCGCCGCGGTGAGCGTCGCCTGCAGCATCACCTCGCCGTCGACGACGGTCGGCGCCGGCGCGGGCGTCCCGGGTGGGCCGAACGCGGAGATGCCTTCCGCGGTGACGGGCGCCGAGCCGCTCGGGGAGTCCTGCGACATGACTGAGACGCCGTCGATGCCCGAGTGCCCGAGCAGCACGTCGGCCGCGGTCTGCAGATCGCTCTCGGGGACGAGGATCTGGGCCGGGCTGCCCGATCCACCCGGGAAGTGCTCGCCGAGGGCCGCCTGTCCGTCGCGTGCCTCGGAGGCCCCGATGACGAGATCCGACTGCGGCACGCCGACCGCGTTGAGCTGAGTGACGCCGAGCGCGCCGACGGCGAGGACGATCGCGGTCGTCATCCAGATCGCGCGCGGCCTTCGCTTGATGAGCGCGGCAAACTTGCTCCACACGCCGCCGGTCGGCATGCCGTGTTCGGCCTCGACAACCTCGGGCTCGAACTTCGGGCGGCGTGGCCAGAAGGCGGCGCGGCCGAACGCGAAGAGCAGCGCGGGCAGCAGTGTGAGCGCCGCGAGCATCGCGAAGACGATGCCGATCGCGGCGACCGGGCCGAGTGTGCTGTTCGACTTCAGGTCGCTGAGTAGCAGGCAGAGGAGGCCGGCGATGACAGTGCCGCCGGACGCGACGATCGGCTCGAAGGAGCCGCGCACGGCTCGCATCGTGGCCTGCCACTTATCGGTGGTCACGCGCAGCTCCTCGCGGAAGCGCGAGACGTACAGCAGTGAGTAGTCGGTCGCAGCACCGATCACCAGGATGAACAGAATGCCCTGGGTCTGGCCGCTGAGAAGGATCACGCCGGCCTTCGCGAGCCACCACACCGTGAGGAGCGCGACGCAGAGCGCGAACAGGCTCGTCGAGAGCACGGCGACCGGCAGTAGGAGGGAACGGTAGACGATGATGAGGATGATGAACACCGCGATCAGCGCGACGCCGAGGAGTAGCCCGTCGATGCCCGAGAATGCCGCCGAGAGGTCGGAACTAAACCCCGCGGGGCCCGTGACGTAGACGGAGACCCCGGGGGGAGCCGCCGACCGGAGCGAGTCGCCGAGCGCCCCAACCACGTCGCTGATGTCGGCGTTCGCGTCGATGGGTACGAACGCCTGCACGGCCTTCCCGTCGTCTGAGGGGAGCGCGGGGGAGATGCCTGTGGCGATGCCCTCGATCGCGCCGCCGGTCGCGCCACCGTCGGCACCTCCAGAGAGCTGCTCAAGCTGCGCCGCGATACCGTCGAGGTCCGCGCTGCTCAGCTCGTTCTCGCTCGCGAAGACGACGATCGCGGGGATCGTGTCGCTGTCATTGAACTCGGTGAGGAGCTTGCGCACCTGCGTCGCGTCCGCGGACTCGGGCAGATACGCCGTCGGGTCGTTCGATGAGACCTCGCTCACCTTGCCGAAGTAGGGGCCGCCGATGCCGGCACCCGCGAACCAGACGAGGATGAGGAGGGCGGGAAGGAGGATCCGCAGCCATTTCGGCACGTCGCCGCGCGTGGTCTCCGCGGACGAAGTGCTCGTCGCGCCGGCATGTTTTGGATTCACGTGACGTCCCCCATTGTCCAGAACAGAATGTAGCTAGCTTAGCAAGAAACATCTAGTTGGTATAGATAGTCAGGCTTGAAGCAATCGCTCCGGCTAGAATCGTTCCATGCAAGCGAGTCACGACGGGCTGGATCACGGCGAGCGGGATCCGCAGGCGATGAACGTCTACGACCTCGACGCGAGCGACCCCTCAGGCACCCTCGTTGATCGCGGTGGACTCGACGCTGCCCAGGTGCAGCACATCGGCCTGCTCATGGGTGCCCTCGGCAGACTACGTGAGGCCGAGCAGGAGCTGTCGGAGGCCTCGCTCAAATACATGAAGCTCAACGAGACCGACATGCGCGCGCTCCACTTCCTCATCGTCTCTGCCAACCGGGGCGAGATGGCAACGCCGGGGGCGATCGCCGCCCACCTGAAGATCTCCAGCGCCTCCACGACGAAGCTGCTCGACAGGCTCGAGCGTGGCGGGCACATTGTGCGGAGCGCTCACCCCACCGACCGCCGCGCGCTCACCATCTCGATCACGCCGGAGACGCACGAGGTCGCGCGGAACACCGTCGGGAGGCAGCAGGCGAAGCGCTTTCACGCCGCCGCCAGGCTCACGGCGGCCGAGCGCGAGGTCGTGATCCGCTTCCTCGACGACATGGCCAATGAGATCACGATCGGCACCGAGGACTGGCCGGCGCAGCACGACGCCTAACCGCCGCCCGGAACTCCAAGGTGCTCTTCCCGCTTGAAGGTGTAGATCGCAGCGATGACGGCGCTCAAAAGACATGCACTCAGCGAGGTCAGGGCTTTTTTGCTGCCGATCACTCATGACTTCGCTGAGTGCATGTCTGCTGAGCGATTCAGGGTTGGTGAGTCTTCACGGCGCCGCAGCGCCTCCACCACTGCCAGCGCCTCCACCATTGCCAGAGCCTCCACCAGTGCCAGCGCTACCAGCGCTGCGTTGGGGTACGTGCCGCCCGCAAGCCGTTCGCGATAATCACGACCTCCGCGAGCTCGTGCACGAGCACGACGGCTGCGAAACTCAGTACCCCGGTCACAGCGAGCGGCACGAGCACCGCGATGATCGCGAGCGACAGCCCGACGTTCTGCGTGATGATCCGATGCCCCTTCCTGGCGTGCGCGAGCGCGTCAGGGATGAGCCTGAGGTCGTGGCCCGTGAACGCAACGTCCGCGGACTCGATCGCCGCGTCTGAGCCGGTCGCGCCCATCGCGATCCCGACCGTGGCACCAGCGAGCGCGGGGGCGTCGTTGATGCCGTCGCCGATCATCGCGGTCGGGGCGGAGAGCGCGAACTCTGCCACCAGTCGCGCTTTGTCCTCTGGCCGCAGCTCCGCGTACACGTCTGCGATGCCCGCATCAGCTGCGAGGGCGTGCGCGGTGCGGGCGTTGTCGCCCGTGAGCATCGACACGGCGATGCCCTGCTCGTGCAGCGCGCGCACGGTCTCGGCTGCCTCTGCGCGCAGCTCGTCGCGCACCCCGATCGCGCCGAGCACCTCGCCGTCGCGCGCCACGATGATGACGGTCTGCCCGGTCGCTTCGAGCGCGGCGACGTCAGCGGCGATCGGGCCCGGCGCGATCCAACGCGGGCTGCCGACGGCGATGGTGCGCCCGCCGACCTCTCCGGTCATGCCGCTCCCGGCGAGTTCGGTGACGCCAGTCGCCTGAGCCGGCGTCGGCGAGGCTCTGAGGATCGCTGCCGCGAGCGGATGCGTCGAGTGCTGCTCGACCGCCGCAGCGAGCGCGAGCAGCTCGCGCTCGGGCACGCCCGTCGAGGTGACGACGGCCGTCACCTCGGGCATATTGCGTGTGAGGGTGCCGGTCTTGTCCAAAGCGACGTGGCGGATCGTGCCGAGCCGTTCGAACGCCGCCCCACTCTTGATGACGATCCCAAAGCGACTTGCCCCACCGATCGCCGAGACGACGGTGACGGGAACGGCGATCGCGAGCGCGCACGGCGAGGCGGCGACGAGCACGACCAAGGCGCGCGTGATCCAGGTCTCGGGGTCGCCGAGCAGCGAGCCGATGACGCCGACGGCGAGCGCGAGGAACAGCACGCCGGGCACGAGCGGCCTGGCGATGCGGTCCGCGAGCCGCGCGCGGTCGCCCTTCACGGCCTGCGCCTGCTCGACGAGGTCGACGATCGCGGTGAGTGAGTTGTCGGTGCCCGCGGCGGTCGTGGTGATCTCGAGTACCGCAGACGTGTTGATGGATCCCGCGGAGACAAGGTCGCCCGGCGCGACGGCGACCGGGATCGACTCGCCAGTGATTGCGGAGGTGTCGAGCGCGGAGGATCCGCTCGCGACCACCCCGTCGGTCGCGAGCCGCTCACCGGGGCTGAGCACGAGCAACTGCCCGGCCGTGAGTTCCCGGGCGGGGACCGTTGCGCGCGTGCCGCCAATCAGCACGGTCGCGGTGTCGGGCACGAGCTCAAGGAGTGAGCGCAGGCCGCCGCGGGCGCGATCCATCGCACGATCCTCAAGCGCCTCGGCGATCGCGTAGAGGAACGCGAGCGCCGCGGCCTCCTGCACGTAGCCGAGCAGCACCGCGCCGACCGCGCTGATGGTCATAAGGAGCCCGATGCCGAGCTTGCGGTGCGTGAAGAGGCGTTTCAGTGCCCCGGGAACAAACGTTGCCGCGCCGAGCAGCAGGCCCGCCCAGTACGCGGCGAGGGCCGCGGTGCCGGCGCCCGCGAGGTCGAGCGCGAGCCCCGCGAGGAACAGGAGGCCGGAGCCGAGCGGCACGAGGATCGCCCGGTCGCGCCACCACGGTGTCGCTGAGTAAGGCCGGAGCGCCTCAGTGATCGGGGGAGTCGTCGTGGCGTCCGTGCCGCAGCACTCCGCGCTCACGCCCGCGCGGCCACGGGCTCACAGCAGCCCGGAACCTGGCAGGCCGGGTCGATGCACGGCGCGCCCTCGTCGACCGCGAGCGTGACATCGACGAGCGCGGTGAGGGCGGCGGTGAGGTGCGGGTCGGCGATCTCGTAGCGGGTCTTACGGCCCTCGGGTTCGGCGACAACGATGCCGCAGCCGCGCAGGCAGGCGAGGTGGTTTGACACGTTCGTGCGGGTGAGGCCGAGCTCCGCAGCGAGCTCCGCCGGATAGCCCGGCCTGTCGATGAGCGCGAGCAGGATCTGGGAGCGGGTGGGGTCAGCGAGGGCGCGACCGAGTCGGTGCATAGCGTCGAGGCGCGAGCCAATGGTCAGCATGCACTGACTATACACTGCATGCTGACCATTGGGAAGTCTGCGCCTCCCCGCCCCGAATCACACGCTCGTGAGCACGATCTCGCGCTTGAGGATCTTCCCGGTTGCGCCCTTTGGCAGCGCCTGGACGATCTCTACGACGCGCGGGTACTTGTACGCTGCGACCTTCGACTTCACGAACTCGCGGATCTCTGCCGCTTCTACGGCCGAGCCGGGCTTGAGGGCCACGACCGCAGCGATCTCGTCGCCGAATTCCGAGTGGGGGAATCCGATCACCGCGGCCTCCGCAATCGCCGGGTGCTCGTACAGCACCTCTTCGACCTCACGCGGGTAGACGTTGTACCCGGAACGAATGATGAGATCTTTCTTGCGGTCAACGATGTACAGGAAGTCGTCGTCGTCGCGCTTCGCGAGATCGCCGGTGCGGAACCAGCCGTCTGGAATCGCCTGCGCTGTCTCGTCAGGCTTGCCCCAGTATGCCTTCATGACGTTGTGGCCCCGAACGATGAGCTCGCCGATGTCACCGGCGGAAACGTCGCTGTCGGAGTCATCAATAATCCGCACCTCGACGCCCGAGACTGGAACTCCGATCGATCCAGCCCGACGCCGGTCAAGCCGATTGATCGACACCACCGGAGAGGTTTCGGAGAGGCCGTAGCCCTCGAGCACGATGCATGAGTATGCCGATTCGAAGGCGTTCAACACCTCGACCGGAAGCGCTGCGCCACCTGATACGCACACCCGCAGGGAGGAGGTATCGAAGTCGTCGCGGCCGGGAAAGTGCGCGAGCACGGTGTACATCGTCGGTACGCCCTCGAAGACGGTCACCCGATCGCGGGCGACGGTCTCGAGCGCCGCCCGCGGGTCGAACTTTGGCAGCAGTGTCAGGCATGCCCCCGCGTACACGGCCGCGTTCAAGCTGGCGGTTTGGCCGAAGACGTGGAAGAGCGGGAGCCCGCCGAACACGACGTCTTCCTCCGAGAGGAAGAGGAGCTCGTCGGCGCAGATCTCGACGTTGCGGGCGATATTGGCGTGGGTGAGCTCCGCACCTTTCGGTTTGCCCGTGGTGCCTGAGGTGTAGAGGATCACCGCGGTGTCACTGTCGGCCACGTCATGGACCTCGGCCACCGGTGACAGCCCGGCGAGTACCCCCGGCCAGCCCGTCGGTTCAACGACGATTGTCTTCGCGTCGGCGAGCACAGCCCCGGCCTCGCCTTCCTGCTCGAACCCGGTCCAAACGAACAGCAGTCGCGCACCCGAATCGCTGAGATGGTAGGCCACCTCGCGCTCCTTCAGGAGTGGGTTCATCGGTACAACGACGGCCCCCAGGCGCAGCGCTCCGTAGTACAGCAACGCGAAGTGGGGCACGTTCGGCAGCATGAGCGCCACACGGTCGCCCTGGCGCAGACCGTGCTCCTGCAGGAGGGCCGCGACGAGCTGCGTGGTCTGTTCGAACTGGGCGTAGCTGAGTACGGCTTCGCCGAGCTTGAGTGCGGGGCGCTGCCCGTGCTTCGCGGCGGTGTTGACGAGGTTCATTGCAAGGTTGGTCATACATCTCTCCTTTGAGTTGTAAGTGAAGCCTTTGATGCTCTGCATTGAGTTACCAGTTCATTATCACCACACCGCCCGGGGAATCTGCAGGGAATGCGTTCACAGGATACGCAGGCGCTACTCGTGGGGCAGCCCCTGCTGGGGCCGATGACGTGCACAGAGTTGTTATCACCCCTGTTCGTGGGGCTTTTCTCGGGCTACGATCCAACCATGGGGACCGAATCACAGTCAGATCAAGCCGCTCAGAATCCGCGATCGGAGGGGGCGCAGCGGCTAGCCACTTCGCAGCCGCAGCAGGACAACGTGCTCCAGATTCGCTGGATCGCGCAGTCTGACCGGCCAGTCCCGATCGTCGCGGCCTCACCGGCCGAGGCCCTCGAACTCCTGAACCGGGGCAGCGAGGCATTTGGCTCGCTCGGCACGACCGGCGGCGATGTCGAGATGCGGCTTGACCCTGAGGCCTTCGGCTTCGTAAACACCTCCGACGACGACGGGATCCTCAACCAGGAGCCCTTCGCCGCCGTGCTCAGCTGCTCAGACGCACGCGTGCCGATCGAACTCGCGCTTGGGCGCGGGGCGAACGATCTGTTCGTCGTGCGCATCGCCGGGAATGTGCCCGGGGCCGAGTGCCTGGGCAGTCTGCACTATGCCTCGGATCACCTCCCGCGGGTACAGCTCTTCAGCGTGATCGGGCACTCCCAGTGCGGCGCGGTCACCGCGGCCGTCGACGCGTTTCTTGAGCCCGGGAGCTACCTTCCGGTCGCGCAGCTCGCGCCGCTGCGCGAAATCGTCGATTCGCTGTTCGGGAGCGTGCGGCTTGCGGCCTACGCGCTGCAGCAGATCACGGGGCGCGCGGTGCTGCCCGCGGCGGCTGAGTCGGCCGATCTCCGCGAGGCGCTCATCGCCGTCGCTGCCGTCGCGAACGCGGCACTGAGCTCCAACGTCGTCGCCCGTAACCTCGAACGCGAGGCGGCGTTCGGCGTCTACGACCTCACACAGCGCACGGTCGGCACAATGACCGCGGGCGGCTGGGAGCCCGGGCTCAGGGCGGCTCCGAAGAACGACGAGGAGCTGCAGGCCGTGCTGCACGAGGCTGCCGCGGGCTACCTGAGGGGCGGTGCCGCTGAATAGTAGCGCTGCCGCGCATGACAGCCGTACGTTGCTGCCGCAGGGTGCTGCTGCATATCGCAGCTGCACAGTGCAGTCGCACAGTGCAGTCGTAGAGCTCGCACTCCTCCGGGGATCCTTGACGCACGTGCCCGGGCGTTTTATGGTGTTTCCAAGTAATTTCGAGGGAGAAACTATGAGCAAGCTTTCTTCGCGCCTCGGCGTGATTGGGGCGGTGAGCGCGCTGCTGCTCACCGGCGGAGCGGCCGCGGCCCACGCAGAACCGGTAGTTGAGCAAGCGGTTCCTCATCCCAGCTCCGGGCCGGTCAGCGGCGGTACCGCCGTCACCGTTCCCGCACCGCGGGGCGTGACATTTACCGAGATCTACCCGGGCGGGCTCCACACGCTCGCCACGGGATCCGACGGGCTCACCTACGCCTGGGGGTACAACGCCGAGGGACAGCTCGGCACGGGCGACAACACAACATCATGGCTCCCGAGGCCGATTACGCAGCCGGCCGGCGTGAGCTTCGTTGAGATCGACGCGGGGGCCTACCACACGGTCGCGCTCGGCTCCGACGGGAACGCCTACACCTGGGGTCAGAACTCCTCCGGCGAGATCGGCAACGGCACGACCACGAACATCAATGTGCCCACGAAGGTCGAGATTCCCGGTGGCGTAGCGATCGCCCAAATCAATGCTGGTGAGTACAACTCGATCGCCCTCGGGGTTGACGGGGCGATGTACGGCTGGGGCAAGAACAACGCAGGCCAGCTCGGCAGCGGGACTACCGGAAACCAACTCTCGCCCGTCGCCGCGGTCATCCCAGACGACGCGACACTCACCCAACTGAGTACGGGTGGACACCACACGCTCGCCCTCGCGGACGATGGCCGGGCATTCGGGTGGGGCCTGGGAACGCAGGGCCAGCTCGGCCAGGGTAGCTTCACCGGCTCGCTCGCCCCAGTCGAGGTGGTGCTGCCGCAGGACGTGACCTTCACGCGGGTGGATGCCGGTGGACACCACTCCCTGGGCCTCGGCGATGACGGCCGGGTGTACGCCTGGGGTGCGAACGCAAACGGCCAGCTCGGCAATGGCGGGGCCCCCTCCGCGAGCTCGAACGTCCCAGTGGCAGTGGACACTCCGCCCGGAGTCGAGTTCGACATGATCGAGGCGGGCATGATCGCCCCGAATGACGCGGCCGATGACGGCTCAAGCACCGGCGCATATCACTCGCTCGCGATTGCGAAGGACGGCACCACCTACGCGTGGGGCCGAAACCTCAACGGCCAACTCGGTGACGGGACAAACACCGACAGCGCAACGCCGGTCACGGTGAACGCCCCCGCGGGCGTGCAGTTCGTGTCCGTTGGCACCGGCCTGTTCCACTCGACCGCGATGGGCGACAACGGAGCGGCCTACACCTGGGGCTACAACGCGACTGGGCAGCTGGGCAACGATACCGACGTCGACGTGAACGAGCCGATCGAGGTGCGCATCCCCGTAGACGTCACCGAGGTCACCTTTGACGGGATCGCTGGCACCGACCTCACGCAGCTCGAAGACGGGAACTGGCAGGCGACGACCCCAGCGCACGCCGCCGGGCCCGTCGATGTCGTCGTGCGGGCGACCCAGTTCGGTGCCGAGCTTGAGCCGGTGGTGTACCCGGGCGGCTTCACCTACGTCGAAGACGACCCGCAGCCGCCGGTGCTGCCAACGATCACGTCGCCTGCAGACCTGACGGTCGACGCGGGCGACCCGGCTCGATTCTCGGTCACGACGACGGGCGACCCCGCTCCGACGGTGCTCTGGGAAGTGTCGAGCGACGGAGGAGTGACCTGGGGTGCGGTTGATGCCGCGTGGCAGGTCGCGACAGACGGCCACAGCTCAACTCTGACGCTCACCGCGACCGCTGAGCACTCCGGGCTGCAGTTCAGGGCGACAGCGACCGATGCCGCGAACCAGTCGGCGACGAGCGCAGCCGCGACCCTCACTGTGCTCACGCCGAGCGGGCCGGTTGGGCCGGGGGGATCCGGTGGCTCTGGAGGGTCTGGTGGAGCGATCACCCCCACGCAGCCGCTCCCACCGACCGGAGGTGAATCCGCGGCTGGGCCCGCGGCGCTCGCCGCATCGCTGCTCGCGCTCGGAATCGCTGCCCTCGCCACTGGCGTGGTGCGGGTGACGCGGCGCTCGCGCGGGTTACGCTGAGGCCGGGCCCGCCGCCCGCACCCCAGCTGGGCGGCGTGCCAGGTCAGAGAGCCGAAGTGAGGAGCAACATGCACGAATACTCATTTGTCCGCGTCGCCGTGAAGCGGCGGCGCGAGGGCGCAGTGCTGCAAAAGGACTACCGCGAGGTCATCACCGAGCAGGCCGCGGCAGGCTGGCGCTTTGTCCAAGCGATTCCCCTCGAGTCGCACGCCGAACCTCGGCTCGACCTCGTATTCAGCCGAAAGGTAAAGAAATGAAACACCCGCTGCGCCTGCTCCAGGCCTTCACCCTGTTCCTCGCCGGACTCTTCGGCTTCTTCGTATTCATGGGGAACCTCATGGACTACGACTCGAACTTCCAGTTCGTGAAACACGTGCTTTCGATGGACACCACCTTCGAAGGTAATGCGCTCATGTGGCGCGCGATTACCACCCCGTGGGTGTGGACAGCTGGCTACATCGGCATCATCATCGCCGAGGGTGCGTTCGCGCTGATCGCAATTATCGGTGCGGTGAAGCTCTTTCTGCGCCGTGACGCGAGCGTCGCCCACTACGACCGCGCGCGCGGTTGGGGCTACGCGGCCTACGCGCTCGGCTTCGCGATCTGGTTCATCGGCTTCATCATCATCGGCGCTGAGTGGTTCGCCATGTGGCAGTCAAGCTCCTGGAATGGCAAGGAAACCGCTATGGGCATCGTCACGCTCTGGGCTGGCTTCGCCGTGCTGCTCGCGATGAACGAGCCGGCACGTGAGGCCGAAGCGACCGCATAGCTTGGCCCCGGACACTACTGGCGGAGCCCTCAGCGCCGCTGGCGGAGCCCAAGGCACCGCCGGGGGAGCCCAAGGCACCGCTGGCGGAGCCGCAAGCACCGCTGGGGGAGCGTCGGAGCAGGTCTCCGAGCGCTCCTCCAAGCGGCGCTTTGCGCTGCAGATGCAGCAGCCGATTCCGCGTGCGACGCTGTTCGATCGCCTCGCCTTTCTGATCGGCGCGCTCGCCGCGGGCTGGCTCGCGGTGATCATCTCGATCCAGAGCGTGCGGTCGCCGTGGGCGCTGCTCCTGTTCATTCCCGTGTGGGCGATCACCGCGTATCTGGTGCTGCCGCGCCTCCACAAGCTGCTGTCGGATCTCTACGTGCCCGACTATTTCTTCGGACGCACCCGCACCGGCGACGGCCTCCTCGGAGACCCCGTGAACCTCGGTGTTGACGGCGGCGGCGAGCAGCTCGACACGGTGATGCGGCGCGCAGGGTGGCACCGGGCCGATGAGATCACGCTGCGATCCAGCTGGGGCATTATCGTCTCCACGCTCACCCGAAAGAGCTATCCGACCGCGCCCGTCTCACCGCTCATGCTCTTTGGCCGGCGGCACGATGTCGCCTACCAGCAGGAGGTCGCGGGCAACCCGAAGCAGCGCCACCACGTGCGCTTCTGGCACTGCCCTCCCGGCTGGCTGCTGCCAGGAGGCGCGAAGACCGACTGGCTCGGCGCGGGCACGTACGACACCGATGTCGGACTGTCGCTGTTCACGCTGCAGATCACCCACAAGATCGACGAGAACACTGACGAGGAACGCGATTTTGTTGTCGCGAGCGTGCGCGATGCCGCTCCCGAGGTCTCGGTGCGGACGCTCAGAGACTTCACGACGGGCTATCACGCGCGAAACGGTGGCGGCGACAGGTTCATCACCGACGGGCACCTGCCGGTGCTCGATGTGAGCGGCGTGATGCCCGACGACGCGTCGCCAGACCGGGCACCGGTCGTGCCGCAGACGGCGCAGGACGTGGTGGATCGTGCCCCGCTGAGCATCGCCATTGCGGTGCTCCTCATCATCGCCGGTGCGGTGATCGATCTCGTGGCGCTGTTCTTCGATGATGAGTTCCGTGATCTCTGGCAAGAGGCATCTGGAAGTATTGGGCACATTGTCGCGGTCGTCGGCACGGTTGTCGGCGGCGTCGTGATGCTCGGCCAGCTGTTCCTCGCCTGGCGGCTGCTCAAACGGGGACACCGGGCCAGGCAGCTGCTGATTCTGCTGCTTGCCTTCACCATCTTTGGGACGGCCGTCGGCTACATCCAGGGTCTCGAAGCCATCGGCCTCAATGGCACCCTGTTCTCGGCGTCACTCATGTGCCTCGCGTTGCTCGCCCTGACGAGCGAGCCGGCCGCGGCCTGGACACAGCGCCGCCATCTGCGCCGGCGCGACAGGGCCGACGCGCGCGCAACGACCAAGGATGACACGTCCGACGCCACGGGTGAATAAGTTTGGGGGCTCGCCACACTCTCAAGGCGGGGCACGCCTAGCCTAAACCGCTCAAAAGACATGTCCTCAGCGAAGTCAGGAGTGATTTGCGGTAAAAAGCCCATGACCTCGCTGAGGTCATGGCTGGTGAGCATTTCTCGGCGCTGAGGGCTAGACCTTTTATCGTGATGAGCCAGTTTCACGAGCCCAGAGGTGGTCCCGTGGGGCTGGCACTTCCGGCAGCTCGCTGAGCGGGCAGCCGGGCAGCTACGCGACCAGCGCGGTGAGGGCCCGGCGAACCCCGGAGGCAGCCGTCCGCCCCGCACGGTTCGCCCCGATTGTGCTCGCTGAGGGGCCGTAACCCACGAGCTGCACGCGCTCATCGACGACCGCTCCGGTGCCGCGGCCCGCCCGGTCGAGCTGGATCCCGCCCGCGGGGCTGCGCAGCGCGAGCGGCGAGAGGTGCGCGATCGCCGGCCGGAACCCTGTCGCCCAGATAATCGCGTCGACGCGCTCGAAGGATCCATCCGCCCAGCGGGCACCGTCGACCTCGAGACGTTCGAACATGGGACGACGGTCGGCATAGGCTCCGAGCCGCTCCGCCTCGCGCTCCTGCTCTCGCAGCGCGAGCCCGGTAACGCTCACGACGCTCATGGGCGGAAGCCCCGCCGCGACCCGCTCCTCGACGAGTGCGACCGCCGCCGCGCCGGCCTCGGGGGTGAAGTCGTCAGTGCGCCAGACCGGCTCGCGCCGGGTCGCCCAGAGTGTCTCGGTGAGCGGTGCGATCGCCCCGAGAAACTGCACGGCAGATGCCCCGCCACCGACAACGAGGGTGCGCTTGCCGCGGAAGTGCTCGGGCCCCGGGTAGGCAACGGTGTGGAACTGTTCGCCGCGGAACTCAGCGGCACCGGGATAGTGCGGAATGAACGGCTGCGTCCAGGTGCCCGTTGCGTTCACGATCGTGCGGGTGCGCCAGGAGCGATTGCCCGCGTGCACGGTGAGGATCCCGCTGCCTGTTGTGCCGCTGCCTGATGCGCCGCCGCCCGCCTCGTCGTCGACCCGATCCACCCGCACCGGGCGCTCGATCGGCAGCGCGTGCTCAGCCTCGTACGCCGCAAAGTAGGCGGGGATCGCCTCGTTCGCGCGCGCGAGCGTGAGTGGGGGCGGGGTGGATCCCGGGAGCTCGGCGACTCCGTGGACGTCGCGCATGGTGAGCGCATCCCAGCGATGCTGCCAGGCACCTCCCGGGGCGTCATTCGCGTCGAGCACGACGTGCGTGATCCCGAGCCGGCTGAGATGGTACGACGCGGAGAGCCCGGCCTGACCCGCGCCGATGACGAGGCTGTCGAGAACTGCCGATTCGGTCACGTGGCCGTTACGCCTTGCGGGGGCGCACCGGATGCTCGCTGAGGATCGAGATGCGGTTGAAGAGGTTGATTGTGGCGGCCACCCACTCGGCCGCGACGAAGGCGTCGTCGCCGAGCACGGTGCGGGCGCCGAAGAGATCGGCCTGCGCCTCCTCGCTCAGGGGGAGCTGCGTCGCGGCCTCGGCGACCGCGAGGGCGGCGCGCTCCCGCTCGCTGAAAAGTGTCGTCTCTCGCCAGGCCGGGAGCAGATCGATCTGCTGCTGCGGGACGCCGGCTTCGCGCGCTTCGCGGGTGTGGAGATCGAGGCAGAAGGCGCAGCCGTTGAGCTGCGATGCGCGGATCTTGATGAGCTCACCCTCGGTCGGGAGCAGTCCGCCGTCAGCGGCGGCCTTCGCGATCGCCTGTGAGTAGGCTCCGGCGGCTTTCCATGCCTCGGGCGCGGCTTTATCAAGATACGGGCGCATGGTGCTCCTTAGCTCGGTGAGACGTGACTCCAATTAACCAGAGCCACTTCTGTTCTGCGTCGCTGTTCTGCGTGTGGTGTCGCTGTTCTGCGTTTGGCTTGCCTGTGCGCTTGCGCTGTCTTCGCGATGATCCCTAGACTGCGGCCATGACCCAGCCGCAGCCCGAAGCCACGGAGCAACCGACAGCGAAGCGCACAGGGATGGTACTGGGGACAACCGCCGGACTCGCAACCCTATTCCTGCTGTTGCGGCTGCTCGCCGTGTCAGAGTGGGATTGGAACACCGCGGGGGCGATCGCGGACTCCCTCGATTTCGGCGATGCCCTGCCGATAGCCTTCGGCACGCTGTTCGCGCGCCCCGAGCTCACGGGCATACTCGTCGCGGTGCTGCTTCCCTTCGCGCTGCTGCGCGCGCTCTGGCCGCTCAGCGGACACGGATCCAGCGGCGGGCACGGCACGCTCAGCCTGAGTGGCGTGCTCGCTGCGATCGCGCTCGTCACCGTCGCGGTCGTGTGGGTGCGCACCTTCAATTCCTGGTGGGTCGTGATTGGGGCGGTCGTGCTCGGAGGGATCCTGCTCGCCGCCAGACTCATCTGGCGACGCGGCGTTGGCCGCCGAGTCGTGCTCGGCGTGCTCCGCAGCGCGGGGGCGCTCGCCGTCGTGGGCGTACTCGGCCTGGCCGTCGCCGTCGATACGCCGTGGATGTCGAAGGAGCGGATCGACGCCGGCGACGGCCCCTTCGAAGGATGGGTGCTCGAGGTGCAGCCCGGATTCGTGAAGGTCCTCACCGAGGAGCGGGACGTGCTCGTGCTGTTCACCGGCGACATCGTGGAGCGCGAGCTCGTCGAGGAGTAGCGGCACGGGACTCGCGAGTCATACCGACTGCGTTGTGAGTCGTGCAGACCGCGTTTCGTCTGGCGCGTCGCGCTGACGCCGCCGCGCCTACGGCCGCGCCTTCGGCCCGGTGAGCGCATCGCCGAGCGAGCGGAGGTGCGCGCGGCTGAGCGCTGCGGCGCGCTCGGAATCTCGTTCGGCGATCGCGGCGGCGAGGTCTGCGTGGTGGTCGTGGTCGGTCTCGTTGAAGTCCTCGCTGCCGAGCCCGCCGCGGAGTCGGAGCATCTCGATCATTGCGGGCCTGAGCCGCGGCGTGAATCCATCGAAGAGTTCGAGCAGGATCGGGTTACCCGCCGCATGCACCACCGCGCGATGGAACGCCGTGTCGGCATCGACGTGGGCCTCCACGGCCGTGTAGCTCAGCTTTCGCGCCGCAAGCGTCCGGCGGATCGCTCGAAGCTCGGTCGGGGTGCGCCTCGTCGCGGCGAGGCCTGCGCTCTCGGCCTCGATCGCGGTGCGCGCCTCGATCACTGCGAGGATGTCGGAGCGGCGAAGCACCAGATCCCAATCGTCGCGGGCCTCGAGTGAGGTCACAAAGACCCCCGACCCCTGGCGCGAGCTGAGCACGCCGAGGCCGGCGAGCTGCCTGATTGCCTCGCGCGCGGTCGAGCGCCCCACGCCGAGCTGCGCCGCGAGCGTCGTCTCTCCTGGCAGCTTCGCGCCGAGCGCCCACTCGCCGTTTCGTACGCGTTCGAGCAGCACGTCAGCTGCCTGGTCGGCGAGCGAGGATCGTTGCACCTGGGCCATGGTCTGCTGATCCAATCCGCGCAAAGTGCGCTACTTGTCTGAGGAGTTGTGTTACAGTCTACGCATGTTCCTTCGCGGATTCCTCCTTCTTCGCCGCCACGGCGGGGCGTAGCCAGACCGGCTCCCCGGCGTGGGGAGCTGTCGACGCCGGTCACCTTTGCTTTCGCAGAACAGGAACCAGCGCATGACGCACCACAACACCGTCCAGCCCGCAGCTCAGCCCACTGCTCAGCCTGCCGTCCAGCCGGCCGCCCCGGCGTGGAACCGCCAGCAACCCTCTGGCATGCCCTCGCACCGCTACCGTGACGCGCACTCACGCGTCGAGATCCCGCTCATCGAGCGCGCGTGGCCAACGAAGCGACTCACGCAGGCGCCGCTCTGGGTCCCGGTCGACCTGCGCGACGGGAACCAGGCACTTGCCGAGCCGATGGATCCCGAACGCAAGCGCCTCTTCTTCGAGCGCATGGTCGCGATGGGATACAAGGAAATCGAGGTCGGATACCCCTCGGCGTCGCAGACCGACTTCGACTTCGTGCGGCTCATCGCCGACACCGACATCGCCCCCGACGACGTCACGATCGTCGTGTTCACGGCCGCGCGGCGTGACCTTATCGAGCGGACCGTCGCCTCGATCGCGGGGATCTCGAACCCGGTCGTGATCCACATGTACACCGCGACCGCGCCCATGTGGCGCGACGCCGTGCTCGGGCACAGCCGCGAGTCGTTGAAGGAACTGATCCTCGCGGGCGGCCGCGACATGCTCGAGCTCGCGGGGCACCTGCCCAATGTGCGCTTCCAGTTCAGCCCCGAGGTGTTTAACCTCACCGAACCCGACTACGTGCTGGAAGTCTGCGACGCGATGACCGAGCTGTGGGACGCGCGGCCTGAGCGGCCGGTGATCCTCAACCTCCCGGCGACCGTCGAGATCGCGACCCCCAACATCTACGCCGACCAGATCGAGTACGTGCACACGCGGCTCGCGCGCCGCGACGGCGTGATCCTCTCGGTGCACCCGCACAACGACCGCGGCACCGGCATCGCGTGCGCGGAACTCGCGGTGCTCGCCGGCGCCCAACGCGTGGAGGGCTGCATCTTCGGCAACGGCGAGCGCACGGGCAACGTCGACATCGCGACCCTCGCGCTCAACCTGCATGCGCAGGGCATCGATCCGCAGATCGACTTCTCAGACATTGACGAGATCCGCCGCACCGTCGAATACTGCAACCGCATCGAGGTGCACCCGCGGCACCCCTACGTCGGCGACCTCGTGCACACGGCGTTCAGCGGCACGCACCAGGACGCGATCAAGAAGGGCTTCGCCGAGCACCGCGCGCGGGCCGCTGCAGCGGGGCTGCCCGAGAGCGACATCGAGTGGCGGGTGCCGTACCTGCCAATCGACCCGGCCGACATTGGCCGCAGCTACGACGCGGTGATCCGCGTGAACTCGCAGTCGGGGAAGGGCGGTATCGCCTACCTGCTCGAAAGCGAGTACGGGATCGAGCTGCCGAGGCGGCTGCAGATCGACCTCGCGCGCCGCGTGCAGCAGCACACCGACGCGAGCGGAGCCGAGGTGACGGCCGCCGCGATCTGGGAGATCTTTGCCGCAGCGTATCTCGCGCCGGCGCGTGGACATGCCGGGGCCCAGCCGGGCTCCGCCTTGACCGAGCCGGGCTCCGCCGGAACCGGGCAGGCTCTCGTGCTGGAGTCGTTCGCGAGCTCTGTCGAGGGTGGAGAGCCGAGCACGACACTCACCCTGCGTGTGTCGGGGGAGACCTTCGTGAGTACGCACAGCGGCACCGGGCCCGTCGAGGCGCTCACCGCGGCGCTCGCCGAGCACGGCGCACGCATCGAGGTGCTCGAGCTGCACCAGAGCAGCATGGGGTCCGGCAACGCGAGCGAGGCGATCACGCTCATCGAATACCGCGCCGCGGGAGGCGTTGCCTGGGCTGCTGGCCGCGACCGGTCCACGCTTGCTGCGACCCTCGCGGCGGTGATGCGGGCGGCGAACCACCGCGACTGAGGCGCTGGGGGCGGGGCTCGGCTGGGCTGGGCTGGGCCGGGCCCTGCGCTGCTCGGCTCTCCTCGGCTCCGCTCCGCTCTGCTCGGCTCGGCGTTGCGGGGCGGGGTGAGTCTCTGCGCCGCAGGGGCCAAACCCCGGGCCGCGCCGGTACAGTGGTCAGCACCATCCCCGCAACGAAGTGGAGACGACGCTATGAGCGACGCAGCACGTATTGGGCTCGGCATGATGCGCATTGAAACGCTCAGGGCAGAGGAAATTCGGGAGCTTTACGCCGGGGCGCGCGACGCTGGCGTGACGCTCTTCGACCACGCAGACATCTACGGGGGTGGCGATCACGGCTGTGAGCGCCGCTTCGCAGAGGCCCTGCGGCTCACGGCAGCGGAGCGCGGTGAGATTGTGCTGCAGACGAAGTGTGGGATCCGGCCAGGCAAACACGGCTTCGACTTCTCGGCGGAGTACATTGTGCGTCGTGCAGAGGAATCGCTCCAGGCGCTCGGCACCGACTACCTCGACGTGCTCATGCTTCACCGGCCAGACACCCTGGTCGAGCCGGAGGAGGTCGCCGCCGCCTTCAATGCGCTTGAGGAGAGCGGCAAGGTGCGATCCTTCGGGGTCTCGAACCACACCGCACGCCAGATCGAGCTGCTGAAGACGAGTGTCACCCAACCGATCGCCGTGAACCAGGTGCAGTTCGGGCTCGGCCACGCAGCGCTCGTCGCACAGGGCATTGCGGCGAACATGGAGGGGCTCAAGCAGTCGGCCGACCGCGATGGCGGGCTCCTTGAATACGCGCGCATCAAGGGCATCACGCTCGAAGCGTGGTCGCCGTTTCAACGCGGCTTCTTCAAGGGATCGATCTTCGAGCAGGGCGGGTTACGCGAGCTGCAACGGGTGCTCGGCAGGATCGCCGCGGAACACGGCACCACGCCCACCGCAATTGCGACTGCCTGGATCACTCGGCACCCGGCGAAGATGCGGGTCGTGCTCGGCAGCACCCGGGTGCACCGGGTCGCGGAGGCCGTTGTCGGCGCGCAGCTGCAGCTCACGCGGGCCGAATGGTACGAGCTGTTCGTTGCGGCGGGGTACGAGGTGCCGTAGCCGGAGAGCGCTGCTCGGCGAGGTCGCGTAAACTTGACCCTTTACGGTGGCGCACGCCGCCGGTATGCCAACTGCTGAGGGAGCCTCGAATGACCGCCGAACGCGAAGTACTCACCTGGGACGGGTTCGGCGACGCCACCCGTGAGCTCTCACGGAAGATCGTTGCCGACGGCTTCGCTCCTGAGGTCGTCGTTGCGATCGCACGCGGTGGGCTGCTGCCAGGAGGCGCGATCGCCTATGGTCTGGGCGCGAAGAACTGCGGTGCGCTGAACGTCGAGTTCTACACCGGCATCGGCACCGTGCTCGACAACCCGGAGGTGCTGCCGCCGGTGCTCGACCTTGCGTACCTCAAGGGCCGCCGAGTGCTGCTCGTTGATGACGTTGCCGACTCGGGGCGCACGCTCAAGCTTGCCGTCGAGCTGCTTACCGAGGAGGGTGCAGAGGTGCGCTCGGTCACGATCTACACCAAGCCGTCAACGGTGATCCAGCCTGACTATGCCTGGAAGGCGACGGATCAGTGGATCGACTTCCCCTGGTCCGCAGCCGGCTCGGTGATCGAAGAAGACGCGAACGCGGCAGAGCGCAGCGCCTAGCGGTTTGGCCCCCGCCCCGACCCGTGCCCGCCCAGCCGCCACCTCAACCGCCCCGTTTTTTCTAGTCTGAGCCTTGTACGGGCTGGAATAGGCTCACGCAGGAAAACTAGGGTCAGAGAGGAATGCCGGGCCGGGCCCCGCCTCAGCTACGCGAGCTGCTCGGCGCGGAGCGCGAACCACAGTTCGGCGCGATCCTCCGCACTCGCGAGCGAGCGACCCGTCAGCCGCTCGATGCGCGTCACCCGGTCACGCAGCGTGTTGCGGTGGATCCCGAGCGCGCTCGCCGCAGGCCCGCGCTGCCCGTCGGACACGAAGAGCGCGTGCAGCGTCTCGCAGAGCAGCTCCCGGTCGGGTTCCGTAGCCGGCTGCCCGTCGGGCCCCGTTGCCGCGAGCGGGCCGAGCACTTCGCGGCTGAGCGCGATCGCGCCGTGTTGGGGAGAGGATCCCAGGCTGAGCACTGCCTCAAGGAATGGGGCGTCGCGATCCGCCCAGATCACCTGTGCGCGCCGCGGCTCGGCGTAGAGCGAGGCACGGCCCGGAAGATCTCGCAGCCGTGACTGTGCGGAACGCACGCTCAGTGGGAGCGCGTCTGGCGAGACCGAGCGACCAACGACGAGGTCGAGGCCGTGTTGGGTGATCCGCGTGACGGCGGAATCTGGTGCGGCACCGTCGGCGATCTGCCAGGCCCGGGCAAGGCCCCCCGGGAGTTCCTCGGAGGACCCGATGAACCTGTCGAGTCCGACTCGGGGTTCGCCGCGCCACGCCGAAATGTCTTCCGGCGACCCCTGCACGACGATCGCGCGAACGGTATCGGGCAGGCTGAGCCCGGGGGAGAGCATCTCCGCGGTGGCCGCGGGAAAGACGCCGGTGAGGATCCGCTCAGTGAGCAGCTCCCACCGTTCACGCTCGGCCCGATCTGACGCGCGATCGCTGCGCACGCTGAATCCGAGCGCCATCGCGCCAGCGGCGATGACCGAACTGCCCTCGGGCGTGAGCGGCCCGGTGCCCGCGATCGCGAGCCGCAGCGAGCCCTCGGTGTCGAGCGCCACCAGCTCGGCTCCCTCGGGCTGGAATCCCTGCGTGCTGGCGAGCACTCGGTCTGGACCGGAGAGGAGTGCGAGCTGGCGACCCGTTGCCTGGGAGATACTCGCGAGGACCTCAGCGGGGTCCTGTGTGCCTCGCGCGCTGTCGAGCAGGCGAAGCTGTACCTGCAGCGCGGAGCGCGCGGCGCGCAGCTCGTCGGAGCGCAGCAGGCCCGCGACGGCTTTGCTCACCGCGATAAACGGGACGGGGAGGGGGATCTCGAAGAGGGCGACCCGGTAGGTGCTCGCTGCGTGGAGGAGCGGGGTCGGCACGGTGTCGTGGTTGACGCCCACGCCGAAGCCGATCGCGGCAACGCGCGCCCGGCTGAGACCTGCGACGAAGTCTCGCCAGCCCGGGTCGTCCGGCCCGAGAGACAGCCCCGTTGTCATGATGATCTCCCCGCCCTCGAGGTAGTCGTTCATACGGAGCAGTTCGGTGATTGATACCCAGCTCAGTTCAGGATCCCCAGGCCCAGCCTGCAGCAGTGAGAGACCGAGCTCGGGCAGTTCGAGCAATTGGGAGAGCGTCGCCATGGTGTCATTATCGCACAGGGTTCGGCGTTGTGGCTGTGCAAGTATCGCCCGCCTCGATTGTGCGTTTCACCTACAGTGGGGCTATGACAACAGTAGGTCCGCTCGCAGGTATTCGCGTCGCTGACTTCTCGCGAGTGCTCGCTGGCCCGCACGCCACGATGCTGCTCGCAGACTTCGGTGCCGACGTTATTAAGATCGAGAGCCCTGAGGGCGACGGCACTCGGCAGTGGTCTCCGCCGCAAAACGCGATCGGTCAGAGCACCTACTTTGCCGGCGTGAATCGTGGCAAGCGCTCGATCGTCTGCGACCTTCGTAGCGAAGATGGTGTTGCGCATGCCCGCGAGCTCGCTGCGACAGCTGACGTCGTTATCGAGAACTTTAAGCCGGGCACGATGGACAAGTTCGGCCTGAGCTACGCGGAGCTCGCTGAGCTCAACCCGGGCGTCATCTACTGCTCGATCTCGGGCTTCGGCGATGCCGAGGGCCGCGACCTGCCCGGCTACGACCTGCTGGTGCAGGCCGTCGGCGGGCTCATGAGCATCACCGGTCAGGCCGACGACGCGGGCGGCGAGCCCACGAAGGTGGGCGTTGCGCTCGTCGACATTCTCACCGGACTCAACGCCGTCATCGGCATCCAGGCCGCGCTGCGGGCCCGCGACGGTGAGTACGGTACCGGCCGCGGCCAGCACGTGAAGGTCACCCTGCTCGGTTCCCTGCTCTCGGCGCTCGCGAACCAGGCGTCGTCGACACTCGAGACCGGCGTCTCGCCGGGCCGCATGGGGAACGCTCACCCGTCGATCGCGCCGTACGAGACGTTTCACGCGGCGGATCAGTCGGTTGCGCT
This sequence comes from Leucobacter sp. BZR 635, assembly GCF_048061935.2. Taxonomy (NCBI): domain Bacteria; kingdom Bacillati; phylum Actinomycetota; class Actinomycetes; order Micrococcales; family Microbacteriaceae; genus Leucobacter; species Leucobacter sp. BZR 635. The sequence goes on from NZ_JBLUNZ020000065.1 coordinate 29,016, forward strand.
CGCGGTCGGTACCGATGGCCAGTTCACGCGGCTCTGCGAGGTGCTCGGGATCCCTGAGCTTGCCGCCGACGTGCGCTTCACGACCAACCCGGCCCGCGTCGCGAACCGCTTCGAGCTCCGCGCCGCGCTCGAAGAGCGGCTGCGCACCCGCAACGCCGACGAGTGGATCAAGGCCTTCACGGCCGCAAACATCCCGGCCGGCCGAGTGAACACGATCGCGCAGGCGATCGAGCTTGCCGAGTCGCTCGGTCTCGACGCAGTCGCCGAGACCACGGGCGTTGCCGCTGACGGCACCGAACATACGCTGCGCTCGGTGGCGGCGCCGATCCACTTCTCGGAAACCCCCGCGCGCTACACGACGCCGCCACCCGGCGTCGGCGAGCATCAGGGCGCGACCTGGCTTCCGCGCTAACTTCCGCTGCATCCCCCACGAACAAAGGAAACTCATGACCACCACGATTGACCAGCTGTTCAACGTCGCCGACTTCGTCACTGAAGAGGAGCGCGAATGGCAGCTCAAGGCACGCGAGTTCGCGCAGACTCGCATCAACCCCATCATCGACCAGGCGTTTGAAGACCGTCGCCTGCCCGTCGAGCTGCTCCCCGAGGTCGGTGAGTTCGGTGCGTTCGGCATGTACATGGAGGGCTACGGCCTCCGCGGTGCATCGTCGGTCGCGTACGGACTCGTCGCGATGGAGTTCGAGGCGGCTGACTCGGGCTTCCGCACCGCACTCTCCGTGCAGGGCTCGCTCGCAATGGGCGCGATCTACAAGTTCGGCTCGGAGGAGCAGAAGCAGCAGTGGCTGCCCGCGATGGGTCGCGGCGAGGCCATCGGCTTCTTCGGTCTCACCGAGCCGCAGGGCGGTTCCGACCCCAACACGATGCTCACCTCGGCCCGCCGTGACGGCGACCAGTGGGTGCTCAACGGAAAGAAGCGCTGGATCGGCCTCGCCACCATCGCGCAGGTCGGCGTGATCTGGGCGAAGGATGAGGAGGGCGTTGTACGCGGCTTCGTCGTGCCGACCGAGACCGAGGGATTCAAGGCGACCGCGATCGAGAACAAGCTCTCGATGCGCGCTTCGCTGCAGACTGAGATCGAGCTCACTGATGTGCGCCTGCCTGCAGACGCGATCCTTCCCGGCGCGAAGGGCCTCTCGGCTCCGTTCAAGTGCCTGAACGAGGCTCGTTACGGGATCGCCTGGGGCGTCATGGGCGCGGCGCGCTCCTGCCTCGAAGCGGCGGTCGAGCGCTCACAGACGCGCGAGGTGTTCGGAACCCCGATCGGCGGCAAGCAGATCATCCAGGCGCAGCTCGCCGATATGTTCGTCGAGTACGAGAAGGGCATGCTGCTCGCACTGCACCTTGGGCGTCTCAAGGACTCGGGCCAGCTCACCTACGGCCAGATCTCGGTTGGCAAGCTCAACAACGTGCGCGAGGCCATCAAGATCGCCGGCAACTGCCGTTCGATCCTCGGTGGTGACGGTATCACGAGCGACTTCCCAGTGATGCGCCACATGGCAAACCTCGAGTCGGTGCGCACCTACGAGGGCACGGACGAAGTCCACCAGCTGGTCATCGGTCGCGAGCTTACGGGAATCGCAGCCTTCTAGGCCTACTCTGACCGGCTTGCGCGCCTGCGCGCGGGCCCGTCTGCGGTTTTCAGGCGTGAAGACGGTTGCGGTGCCGAACCCTTCGGGGTGTGGCACCGCAACCGTCTTTTGCATGTTCGATGGTGCAGTGTGTCGCTCGGTGTGGATCGGTGTAGCGCGGTTTCGCTTGGCGTCGTGCTGTGTCGGACGGTGTGGCTCGGTGCAGCGCGGTGCAACGGGGCCCGGCGCGTTAGGGTGCGGCACAGTGCTTGGGTTGCTTGGGCAGCTTGAGCTGCTGGGGCTGCGTGGGTTGCATGGCCTGTGAGGGGTTGCTTGCGCTGCGGGGACCGTGCGGCGCAGCGAGGTCAGAAGGGATGAACTGAATCGACCGGTTCGAATCTCACCCGGCTGCTGGCGGAAGTGCGGTCGGGTCGCCGTACCGACGTAGCCCGCTGTCCGGATGCCTGCCCGGACCGCTGCCCTGCCCGCCGCGCTGAACCCTGTTCTGCCCGCCGTGTGGCACGGTGCTCGGGGAGTCGGTCGGGCGGCCTGTCTGGGTAGACGCGCCCGGTTGGGGAGGTCCAGATCATCACGCCGCCACTGCGCTGTTCAACTGTCCAGTCGGTGCTGCCCTTGAGGGTGTGATGCCTGCGGCACAGATGGGCCAGATTGTCGGTAGCTGTGGGCCCGCCAAGTGCTGCGTCGATGGTGTGGTCAATCTCCGAGCGATACGTCGGAGAGACACAGCCGGGGAATCGGCACCGGCCATCGCGGGCAACGAGGAATCGTTGCTGGGGCTTCGCTGGGCGGTAGGTATCCGTGCGAATGACTACGCCAGTGTGCGCGCACACGGTTGTCAGATCCCACTGCTGATTGGCGGCAATGAGTGGCCGAACGCTGTCGATGTCGACCGGGCCGTAGCCTTGGAGTTCACACTTCACTGTCCCGCTCGGCGGGAGCACGGTGTCGCGAATCACGGTGCCGCCATGCTTGACGAGAAGCGCATCGAGGCCCTCCGGCGTGATGACGAGTTGAACGCGGCCCCGGAGCTCAGCGCCCACCGGCTGGGAGGCGGTTTCGGCAGTGACAAAGGGGTCGCGCGACAGGAGCTCATGCAGGGCGTCAACCCTAATCTCGTCGAGCCCGCGAGTATCGGTGCGATCGGACGCAGCCTCCGCGGGGTCGGAACGCCCAGGATCGGGCGGTGCGGGAACGGAACGCCCGGGATCGGGCGGTGCAGCAGCAGACGGCGAGGGAACCGACGGTACCGGGACCGGCGGCGCAGGAATAGTCTTGCGCTTCACTGCCTTCGCTAAGCGTGTGAGGTGGTCGTAGAGCCCGTACGCCTGCACTGCCGGCAGGTAGACGCAAAGCTCCGCCATTCCGTCACTCATCTCAACAACGGTGACTCTGCGGCGGAGCGTCTCCGCGGCCTGCCGGGCCTCGATCGGTTCGACCGCCCACTGCTCGGCAAGTCGCTTCGCGATGGGCTTCAGGCGATTGGGCGACTCCTCGAGCGCGAACGCGAGCACCGCGTGCTCATACTCCTTGAGTCGAGCCGCGGCGAGCGCGGTCTGCTCGGCGATAAGTTGGCGTGCCGCCTCTTCTACCCCGGTTGCCGTGAGGTTCGTGATGGCCCGGCCTGCAGCAGTGATCACTTCAGCGTGCGCCACCGCGATGCGCCCCTCGCGCAACAGCGCGGCGGTGTCGAGATACTCATGGTCAAGCGCAGCCGCGAGGCCCAGCAACTGGTCGACGCGGTACTCACTCACGCCGAGCGCGAGGGCTGCCTCAGTCTTGTATGCCCGGAATGCCATCTCGCCGGGCGGGAGCGCCCGATAGCCGCGCGCGAGCAGCTCGAACCGTTTCGCTTCAGCACACCGGATATCGCGTGCGACCTCCTCGAGGCCGTCGATTGCCTCCGCGCGGAAATCGGATGGTGAAGTCATGCCCGAAGTCAATCACGCGCCTTCGACGTGTAGGTGCGCGAGTTGGTTGAAGTGGAAAACTACCGGGCAAAAGTTCGCCGGGCTGAACTGTGGGGAACGCACCGACCTCAGAGCGCTCCCGCTCGGCTACTTCACCAGCCCAGAGTCAATGAAACGGTCGTCGTCGGGGCGAGGATCCACACGGCCGTCCGTATTGTTGCTCAGTAGCCAGAGCTTGCCGTCGGGGGAGACGGTGACATCGCGGATGCGCCCGTACTCCTCAATAAAGTAGTCCGTGTTTGCCGCGAGATCCGCGAGCGGCACGGTGCGCACCCGCTGGCCGCGGAGGTTCGCAATGTAGATCGTGTCGCCGAGAATCGCGATGCCGCTCGGGCTCGCGTCGGCGGGCCGCCACTGCTGCACCGGATCCACGAAGCGGTCGTCGCCGGCGATGCCCTCGACTTCTGGCCAGCCGTAGTTGGCGCCAGCCTTGATGACGTTGAGTTCATCCCAGGTGTCCTGCCCGAACTCGCTCGAGTACATCGTGCCGTCTGTGGCCCAGGCGATCCCTTGCGGGTTGCGGTGGCCGTAGCTGTACACGGGGGATCCGTCGAACGGGTTGTCCGCGGGAATCGCGCCGTCCGGAGCAAGGCGGAGGATCTTGCCGCCCGGGCTCGCGAGATCTTGCGAGAGCCAGGGCTGTGCTGCATCGCCCGCCGTCACGTAGAGCATGCCGTCGGGGCCGAACGCGATCCGTCCGCCGTTGTGGGAGGCGGCACTGGGAAGGCCGTCGATGATTGTGGTCGGGTCGCCGAGGGCGAGGGATCCTGGCTCTCCCGTGATGGCAAAGCGCTGCACGCGGTTGCCACCGGCGGCCGTCGAGTAGGCGTAGAGGTGCTCTGGCTGAGTGCCCGCGTCGGCGGGCGACACTGCCAGGCCCAGCAAGCCGCCCTCGCCGCCGTGGACCACGCCAGGGACCGTCATGATCTCGCGGGCCGAGCCATCCTCGGCGAGCTCGAGCAGCTTCGCGCTATCGCGCTCACTCACGAGAGCTGAGTTTCCGACGAACGCGACTGACCAGGGGGCTGTGAGATTGAGCGTCGGTTGGCGGGGCCCAAGCGGCTCCGGTGTCTCGCTGGCCGCGGGTGTCTCACTCGACGGGGCAGGGGGAGGAGTCGGCGTCGCCTCGGGCTCGGGGGCGCACCCCGAAAGGGCAAGCAGTATCGCGGCCGAAGCTGCGATGAGGGTGAGCGGGCGTCGTGAAGTGTGCATGATGTCCTCTCTCTATGTCTACACACGGTACTCGAACCCCGCAGATCTTTCGCCCACAACTTGTTCTAGTTCAGGTAGAGTTATAGGCGTAAGGAGGGCCCATGCTCATCAGAATCGACGAGGCCAGCGAGCGCGCCATCTATGCGCAGATCGCGGACTCTGTTCGGGCCGACATCGCGAGCGGCAAGCTGCGCCAGGGCGCGACGCTGCCCGCGGCGAAGCGACTCGGCGAGGCACTCGACATCAACGTGCACACGGTGCTGCGCGCGTACCAGCAGCTCCGCGACGAGCGGCTCATCGACCTCAGGCGCGGCAGGGGAGCGGTGGTCACCGCGCTCGCAGGCACGCTCGTCGAGCTCTCCGGCGAGGTGCGGGCGCTCGTCGATCGGGCCAACAGTCTCGGCGTGAGCCAGGAGACGGTGGCCGCGATGGTTGCTCACCTCGGCCCCGCCGGGCCCCCGCCCGCGGGCAACGAACCTATCCCACTCAGAGCTATCCAGGAGGAAGCTGCCGCATGAGCGACAACACCCCCATCCCACTCCGGCCCGAGGGGCAGACGGAACGCCCAGAGCGCCCTGCGAGCGCGGAATTTGCCGAGAAGCAGCCGGCCGCCGAGCACCGCGAGCGCCCAGCACACCCAGAGCTGCCGCGCGCGAAGACCGCCGCGCGCATCGTCGGCCTCTACATCCCGCTCGGGCTCGTCGTCGTCGAGGTCATCGTGTTCCTCGCCTGGCTGCCCAGGCTCCCCGACGAGATCGCGGTGCACTGGAGCGGCGCGGGCGTGGCTGACGGCTTCGCGAGTCCGATCCTCACGATCGTGATGTTCCCGCTCGTGGGTCTTTTGATGGCATCGCTGTTCTTCGTGACGAAGGCCGCCGATCTGCAGGCGAAGCTCTCACCCAGTCGCGGCGGCGATGTATGGGGCCCGATGAACCGCTTCCTGCCCGCGGTCGTGCTCTGCGCGGCGGTCTCGATCTTCACCCTCGGGATCTACACGACCTGGCTGCAGCTCGACCTCGCCGACGGCCGCGACCTTGCCCCGAACCTGTGGGCAATGGTTGTGCCCTGGCCGGTCGGCATCGCGGCGGGCGTGCTCGGGTACTTCGCGCAGCCGAAGCTGCGGGTGAGCGCTGAGGTCGACGCGGACGCGGGCACGCCGCTCGAGATTGCGGCGACTGAGCGCGTGGCCTGGCTCGGCTCGATCGGCGTGACGAAACCGTATCTCTGGACGATGATCACGGCGCTCGTCGTGGGGGCAGCCGGCTTTATCTTCGTGCTCTCGCTGCGGTCGAGCAGCCCGGTACTGGTGGCGTGCATGGGCGCGGCATTCGGGCTGGTGCTCGTGCTCTCGGTGCTCAGCCTGCGCTTCAATGTGCGAATCGATGAGCGCGGCTTCGAGGCCCGCTCCTTCGTTGGCTGGCCGGTGCTTCGTGCGGCGGCAGACAACGTCGCAGACGTGTCGGTCGGCGAGATCAACCCGCTAGCCGAGTTCGGCGGTTGGGGCCTGCGGGTGACGGTCGACGGCCGGGTCGGCATCGTGATGCGCACGGGTGAGGGACTGAGGATCGAGCGCCGAAAGGGCCGCGACCTCGTCGTCACCCTCGACGACGCTGAATCGGCGGCGGCCGCCCTCGCGACCGCGGCGAAGCTCGCGCAGACGGCCTCGCCGCAGCAGGCGTCGGGCTCGGCTGCGGGAGGCAACGCATGAGCGCCGACCAGCGGCTGCCGCGCGCCAGGCGCGCCGCCCTCAGCGTTGGCACGCTGCTCCCCGCGCTCCTCATCCTCGTGTCGGCAGCCGTGCAGATCGCGTGGCTGCCCCGCATGCCCAGTCCTGCCGCGGTTCACTGGGGTATCTCCGGAGCACCCGACGGATTCGGCTCACCGTGGCAGAACCTTGCGGTGCTCACGCTCAGTAACGCCGTTCTCCTGCTGCTGCCGCTGCTCGAGCGGTTCCAGAGCCGCCGTGCGGCCGCCGCCCAAGGCAAGCCCACCTGGGCGGGCAACAGCCGGCTCATTCCCGCGTTTGTGGTCGGGCTCACCGTCTCGCTGCAAACCCAGGCGCTGGGGAGCACGTGGGTGCAGCTTGACGCTCTTGACGCGCGCGAGACTGGCTCGACGCTGTGGTTCCTCATCGGTGGCTTCGCCGCGGGCATCATCGTTGGGGTGCTCGCCTTCCTGGCGCAGCCAAAGCTTCAGCTCAATCCAGAGGCCGGCGAGCCACCAGCCGAGCCGCTTCCGCTGGGCGGTGCAGAGCGGGCTGCCTGGGTGGGCGATATCCAGCCGTCGCCGGCGGTCGCCTGGGTTGTCGGCGTCACGATCGTGCTGCTCGCTGCGCTCTCGGTGTGGATGTTCACCGTTGACCCGGTCGGCGGGTGGATCACCCTCGGCACACTCGTGTTCTCTGCGGGGCTGCTGGTGACGTGCCTGTGGTTTCGGGTGCGGATCGGGCCACAAGGCTTCGAGGCCCGATCAATCGCGGGCTGGCCCGTGTTCCGTGTCCCCGCGGCAGAGGTCGCGAACGTGGTGACCGCAAACATCAATCCGCTGGGCGAATTCGGCGGCTGGGGGCTCAGGTTCTCGGGGAACCGCACCGGTATCGTGCCGCGCGGTGGGGAGGGCCTGGTGATTACCCGCCGCGATGGCCGAGTGCTCGTGGTGACGATGCCCGACGCCGAGACCGCGGCGACCGTGCTCACAGCTGCCGCCCACGCCGCGACCACTGCCACCGACGTCGAAGGAGACATGCAATGACCGCTGAACAGATTCCCGAAAACCCTAACCAGCAGCCCACGCGAGTGCCGTGGGGAGCCGTTGCGCTGTTCGTGGGGATCGCGCTCGGGCTGGCCTGGCTCGTCGCCCTGCCAATGTGGGGACTCGTCGCGAGTAACTCGGCCTCCCTCTCAATCGGGCAGCAGCTGCTCGCGCAGCTCACCCCGATCGCTGTCATGTTCACACCCGCGGTCGCGATGCTCGTGGTCGTGTTTCTCGCGAGGACGCCGCGCACGGGGCGCGCCCGTTTCCTGGGTCTCTGGCCGCTCCGGCCCGCGAAGCGCGTCGTCTGGTTCATCGTGCTCGGGGCGCTCGCGCCAATACTGCTCGTCGCGGCATCGCTTGCGGTCGCGACCCTGTTCGGCTGGTTTACGCCCGACCTCGCGAACCTCTCTGGCTTCGCGGCGGTGCTCGCGTCATCGGGGGCACCCGCCGAGAGCGCGAAGGCGGTGGCGCTCACGCAGCTCGTGATGTTGCCGCTTGCCGGTCTCATCAACATCCTCCCCGCGTTCGGCGAGGAGGTCGGCTGGCGCGGGTGGCTGCTGCCGGCGCTGCGCCCGCTCGGCACGTGGCCAGCGCTGCTCATCAGTGGAGTGATCTGGGGCATCTGGCATGCGCCGCTCACTCTGCTCGGCCACAACTTTGGGTTGTTTGACTGGCGCGGCGTCGCCCTCATGACGGTGGGGAGCGTGAGCTGGGGGATCCTCTTCGGCTGGCTGCGCCTGCGCAGTGGCTCGGTGTGGCCCGCGGTGATCGCGCACGGGGCGCTCAACGGCGCCGCGGGCATCTTCGTGCTGTTCGGCATGGCTGGTGCGCCGCTGCCGCTCGCGCTCGTGAACCCGCTCGGGGTATCTGGCTGGATTGTCGCCGCTATTGTCATCGCGGTGCTGGTGTTGACGGGGCAGTTCAGCCGGCAGCCGGAGCTCGCCGCGCGCCGGCGCTAGCCCCGGCGCCCCCACTCCCGCGGGCAGCAACGCTGAACTGCCATTACTTCAGCGAGGTCATGATTCTTGTACTGCAAATCACTCCTGACTTCGCTGAGGTCATGTCTTATGAGCGATGCCGGATGCCGGATGCCGGATGCCGCTACACCCTCGGTTGTGAAGAACCCAGTAAGGCCCAATAAACAGTTCAGCCCCGACGGCTTCGTCGGGGCTGAACTGTTTACGGAACGTGGACGGTGAGTTAGTTGCTCTCTGAAGCCTGGAACCAAACGGGGAGCAGGTGCGGAAGGTTCTCGAAGAAGCGCTCGCGCGACATGTCGCCCTCGAGGATCCACACGCGAATCGCGCCGGTTGCGCCGTTCGCGAGGAACGCGGCGGCGACGTCGAGGTCGACGTCGGGGATAGCGGGCTTCCGCTTGCGGCGCTTGGTCAGGTAGGTCTCTGCGACGCCGGTGAGGAAGCGCGACAGCATGATGGGGATCGTCCCGTCGACGGGATCGCCGAATGCGATCGTGTACAGGTCGCGACGCGCCTCAAGGTGGTCGAGCGCCGCGTAGATGTAGTGGGTGAACGGGTCGAGGCCGTTGCTGGGCGGCGCGGCCTCGCACGCGGCGGCGAGCTCGGTGTGCAGCGCGTCTGCGAGCGCCTCCGCGGGCGTCGTGTAGTGCTTGTAAAAGGTGACCCGGTTAATGCCGGCCTTTTCTGCGAGCTCGGATACGGTGATGTCGCCCACGGGTTTTTGTGTAGCAAGGTCAGTGATGGCTCCGTGGAGAGCGGCACGGGTCCGCAGGCTGCGCGCGTCAGTCATGGCTTTAGCCTACCCGTGATCCATGGAGGATACGCTACAAAGGAAAACTTTTCTGTTGTCGTAAACCTGGTGTTTGTGACAAAGAGACCCTTCACGACTGTCGGGCTACAGCCCCGCTGATGTTGTGAAGCCCAAGACTGTGTGGCCGACAGATGCTTACCCGCACGACAGCGTGTCGCCAGCCCGCGTTTACCTTCGCCGCGTACCGTGTGCTGTACCGGGCACCGTGCCCGGTTGAGGAGGCCGCAGCCACCCTCGAAAGCTACGGCCGACTCGTTTCGCCGGGGCCGCCCCGGCAGAACGAAGGAGCCGCCGTGGCACATATCCGAGAAATCCTCCAGCAGCCGGCGATCGGTCTGAGCGATCCGCTCACACAGGCCGAACGCACCTACGTGCTCGACACGTCAGTGCTGCTGAGCGATCCGTCCGCGATCTTCAGGTTCGCGGAGCACAGCATTGTGCTTCCCGTTGTTGTCGTCACCGAGCTCGAGAAGAAACGGCACGATCCAGAGCTCGGGTACTTCGCTAGGCGGGCGCTCCGGCTGCTCGACGGTCTGCGTGAGCGGCACGAGCGGCTCGACTTCCCGGTGCCCGTGGGCGAGGGCGGAACGCTCCGCGTGGAGCTCAACCACTCGAGCTCCGACGTGCTGCCGAGCGGGATGCGGCTTGGGGATAACGACACCCGAATTCTCGCGGTCGCGCAGAGCCTCGCGCTTGAGGGGCTCCAGGTGACGGTGATCTCGAAGGATCTCCCGATGCGCGTGAAGGCCGCAGCCCTCGGGCTCGGGGCGGAGGAGTACCGCAACGACCAAACCGGCGACGACAGCTACCTTGGCACCGCGACGATCGAACTCAGCGATGCCGAGATGGATGCGCTCTGGGAGGCCGAGCGGCTGGACGAGGTTGAGCCGGTGCGGGAGCTCACCCCCGGCACGGGCCTCATCATCAGTGCGCCGGGCGGTGGATCGGCGCTCGGGCGGGTCGACGGCGACGCCTCACTCAGGCTCATTCGCGGCGACCGCGAGGTCTTCGGTGTCCACGGGCGCAGTGCCGAGCAGCGGCTCGCGATCGACCTGCTGCTCGACCCCGATGTCGGGATCGTGTCGCTCGGCGGCAAGGCCGGCACAGGGAAGTCGGCGCTCGCGCTCGCTGCGGGGCTCGAGGCCGTGCTCGAGCGGCAGCAGCACCGCAAGGTGATGGTGTTCCGGCCGATGTACGCGGTCGGCGGGCAGGAGCTGGGCTACCTCCCCGGTGACCAGAACGACAAGATGAACCCGTGGGGGCAGGCCGTGTTCGACACGCTCGGTTCGATCGTGTCGCAGAACGTGCTCGATGAGGTCGTCGCGCGGGATCTTGTCGAGGTGCTGCCGCTCACCCACATTCGGGGGCGCTCGCTGCACGACGCCTTCGTGATCGTCGACGAGGCGCAGTCGCTCGAGCGCAATGTGCTGCTGACGATGCTCAGCCGCATCGGGCAGCGCTCGCGTGTTGTGCTCACTCACGATGTGGGCCAGCGCGACAACCTCCGCGTGGGGAGGCACGACGGGATCGCCGCGGTTATCGAGAAGCTCAAGGGTCACTCGCTCTTCGGGCATGTCACCCTCACCCGGAGTGAGCGCAGCGACATCGCGGCGCTCGTCACTCAGCTGCTCGACGCGTAGCCGGTGAGGCGCTGAGGCGGGGTGCCAGCCGGGCTTCCCGCCTCAGCCCTGTGCCCCGTGCCCCCGCCTCTGCGAGCGGCCTCCGGCTGCGTGCGTGGCCTCTGGCTGCTCTGCGCAATTGAGGGTGTGGACCTCCGCGAAGAAGAGCGCTCAACAGCCATGACCTCAGCGAGGTCATGGTGTTTTTGCGGTAAATCACGCCCGACTTCGCTGAAGTCATGGGTTGTGAGCGACTCCAGCTGGGTGTGCCGTCTCCTTGGGTAGGTGGTGGCCGTAGGGAGACGGGGCTTCGCCGCGGTCCATTGCTGCGGGGGATACCGCCCAGAGCAATCGGGTGCCGCGGGCGCTTCGCGCCCTTGCGGCGCAAGGCAGGTGGGCGCGGGCCGTGTGCCTATCGCAGCTCCCAGGTGCGTTCGTTGCGTCAGGTGGTTCTGGCCTCTCAGCGAGTAGGGAAAAGCCGCACTCGGTGCGACTCCACGCCGATATGCCGCTGCGCCTTGAATTGTGAAGAGCCCCTCTGGTTCTGTGCGTGGCCTTCGGCTTAGCCGCCGGCTTTCCTCTCCGCCCCGATTAATTCAGACCGACACTTGCGAGGCGCGAAAAGGGTCGGAATGGATTAAACGGGGGTGGTGGGATTCATGGGGCGGCGAGGCTGCAGAGTGCTGGGCTAGCGCAGGACTGGGCTAGCGCGGGTCGGTGCTACGAGATGGTGCCGGCCCGCTCGGCGTGATCCCAGTGCTCGGTCGCCGCGAGGTTCGCGGCGGCGCTCGCGCCAGCGGCGGCGGGGTCCCGGCGGCGGATCGCCTCGAGTACCTCCTCGTGCCCACGGGGGTCGTCGCGGCGGAAGCCGTCGCGGGTGATGGCGTCATGCACCGAATCCTGCAGCCGCGGCAGCAGTGCCGTGTAGACCTCGAACAGGATTGGGTTGTGGGCTGCCCGCGCGATCTCCTCGTGCACGGCGGAGTCTGCGGCCGCCCAGCGCTCGGCGGGAACCGTTGCTCGGTGCTCGAGTGCAGCCTCGATCCGGGCGATGTCTGAGTCGTCGGCGCGCTCGGCGGCGAGCCGCGCGAGCTGCGGTTCGATCGCTGCGCGCGCCTCGAGCACGTCGGCGATCGAGCCCCCGGAGCGGGCGAGCGCTCCCGGAACCTCGCTGCGAGCACTCACGAAGGTGCCGTCGCCGCGCCGGATGTCGAGCATGCCGCTGTACTGGAGCGCGCGAAGCGCCTCGCGCAGGGTGCCGCGGGCGACACCGAGGCTCGCGATGAGTTCGGGCTCTGCCGGAATGCGGTCGCCCACCTTCCAGCGGCCCTCGACGATTTCTGTGCGCAATCGCTCGACGACCTGATCGCTGAGGGAAGACTGGCGTACCGGATCAAGGCTCATGTGTGCAATGATAGTACGGCCCAAAGGTTAGACGTTTGATGTTTGGATGAATATGTTCTCCCGTTCCCCCCAGAGCCCGCCGCTGCGGCGGCCCGCCCTCATGATCCTCGCCCTGATCCTCGTCGCCCTGAACCTGCGACTCGCGATCACGAGCGCCGCATCGCTCCTCACCATGCTCACCGACGCTGGCGCGCTCAACTCGCTCACCGTCGTGATCATCCCCGCGATCCCGACCGCAATATTCGCGCTCGCTGGCGTGAGTACCGCGCGCGTCGCTTCCCGTCTCGGGGTTGAGCGCACGGTCGCGATCGGCATGGCGCTGCTCACCGTTGGGCTCCTCGTTCGCGTGTTCCCCGACCCGTGGATCGTGGTGCTCGGCACCGTCGTCGCAACTGGCGGGCTCGCTGTCGTCAATATCCTGCTGCCCGCCGTCGTGCGCGCGCACTTTGGCCGCAACATCGGCACGGTGACGACCATCTACACGACGGCGATGTCGCTGGGCGCTGCAACGGCCGCCGCCGCCGCAGTGCCCGTCGCGGTCGCGCTCGGGAGCCCAACCCTCGGGCTTGCTGCCTGGGCGATCCCCGCGCTCATCGGGCTCGCCGCCTGGCTGGTCTGGATGCCGCTGCAGAAGCCCGCGCTGATGGCCGTTGATGCTGGCCATGTCGCTGCTGCCGTCTCTGATGGAGCCGAGGATGATGGTGGGTCCGCGATGCGCCGCGAACCCTACCCCGCGGGAACCTGGCTGCTCGCCGGGTTCTTCGCGATCCAGGCCCTGCTGAGCTACGTGCTCATGGGCTGGCTTCCGAGCATCGCCACCGACGCCGGCCTCTCAGCTGAGCGCGCGGGCCTGCTGCTCGGCATCGCGATGGCCGTCGGCGTTCCAGCGACGGCGGTGATCGTCCCCTTGACGCGCGGGCCCAAACGGATGCGCGCGGGCTTCATCATCGTTGGGGCCGCGAGCCTCACCGGCATGCTCGGGTTTTTGTTCGCCCCGGTCGCGCTGCCGGAAGTCTGGGCCGTCTTCCTCGGCCTCGGCATGTGCGCCTTTCCACTCGCGCTCGCCCTCATCGCAGGCCTGGGGCGCGACGCGGCAGAGTCCGCGCGGGTGTCGACCGCCGTGCAATCGATCGGCTACACGGTCGCGACGCTCGGCCCGCTCGGGGCTGGGGCCCTGCGGCAGCTCACCGGAGGGTGGACGCTCGTGCTCGTGCTGCTGATGGCGGGCGCGCTTGCTCAGGTCACCGTGGGGCTGCTGCTCACGCGCGTGGTGGGCCCCCGGCGCACCGTTGTCGGGGAGACTGGCACGGTGCCCGTGCAGCCGGGCGGTGCGTCCGCCGAATAACTGATGCCGGTGGGGGAATGCAATGAGCGGGTGCGCGGCAAAGGGCCGCGCACCCGCTCATGCAGTGTGCGATGTTAGCTGTTGTCGCTGTTCGCGTCAGCCACCGTCGCGGTTGCCGTCGCGCGGCGACGCCAGAGCAGCGTCGCGAAGCCCGCGAAGAGCAGGGCCGCAGCACCGATGCCGAGCGGGAGGAACGTCGACCCACCGGTCGCGGCGATTGGATCGCCCTTCTGGCCGCCTCCGGTTCCCACGGGAGTGGGCTTCCCGTCTTCGCCGGGCTTGCCGTTCTCGCCGGGCTTGCCGTCTTCGCCGGGCTTGCCGTCTACTCCGGGCTTACCGTCCTCGCCGGGCTTGCCGTCTTCGCCCGGCTTGCCGTCACCGTCACCGGGTATCTCTGCGTCAGCCGTCGCCACGCTGATCGGGGTGGACAGCGTCTTCCCATTCGGCAGCACGACTACGAGGGAGTGATCCTCACCCGGCACGGTATCCGCAGGGATCGTCACGGTCGTTGCGAAGGCGCGATCCGCCCCCACCTCGACCTCGCCAAGCGAGACGGGATCCGAATGCAGCTCGATCTTCAGCTTGGAGCCCGCTGCGAAACCGCTGCCCGTGACCTCGACCTTGTCACCCTGCTTCACCGCGGTGGCTCCGAGCTCGATCGCGGGGCCAGCGGGTGCTGAGACACCCGACTCGGTGACCCACTTCTCGCCCGACGCATACTTCGTGACCGTGAACTCGTCGTACAGCTCACCGACGTTCGGCACCGGCTGCGCGGCGTAGACGGGGCGCTCCCCGCTCGCGTCGGCAAGCTTGAAGCTCTTTGCGCCGTCGCGCGTCTCGGCGACGTAGGAGCGGTATACAAGCTGATCCTCCGTCACATCGATGACCTGGTACGTCGTGACGCGCTCGCCGCGCAACACCTGGGTCGCGCCGTTATTTGTCCAGACGTTCTTCTCCTCGGATTCGAGGTTGTAGTGCTTCGCGCCCGAGTTCGACACCGCGTACACGGGGCCGACGGTCTGGCCGACCGTATCGGTCGTGTCAGCGTTGTTGTAGCCGCGGCCGTAGGTGTGATCGTGGCCCATGAGCACGAGGTCGATGTTGTTCTCCTCGAAGACGGGCACCCAGTGCTTGCGCAGCACGGCCTCGTTGCGGCCAGCCGACGTCGAGTAGACCGGCTGGTGGAACGTGACGACGTTCCACTTTGACGGGCTGTTCTTCAGCACGTAGTCGAGCCAGGCTGCCTGATACTCAGTCCAGAGCTCTGAAACCTTGGCGCTCGGGCATGCATCGCCCGAGCAAGCCGGGAGGTTCGTAGGCTTCAGGAAGCCCGCGTCGCGGGTCGCGTTCAGGGTGATGAAGCGCACGCCCTGGTAATCGGTGTAGTAGACGGTCTCTGCCGCGAACTCAGCCCAGTGCTCGAAGTATGCGGCGTACTGCTTCGCCACCTCGGTGTCGCCCTGAGCGAGCTGCGCCAGTTCGCCGATCGTCTCGGTCGCGGGCTGGTTGAGCGGGTACTCGAAGTGCGCCTTCCACGAGGCGAGCAGGTTGTCGCCGTAGTACTCGTGGTTGCCGGGAGCGGCCATGACGTTCGTGCTCGTTGCCGAACGCTCCATGCCCTTGAACCAGTTCAGCCACTGAGTGTCGTTGCTCGAGGTGTCGATGAGATCGCCCGCGTGCACGGAGCCAATCGAACGCGGAGCGCGCTCCTCTGCCTGCTTCACGACCGACGGCCAGGTGGTGTCGAGGCCGATCTGGGCGTCGCCGTAGTAGACGAACTGGAAGTCGGTGGCTCCCGGCGTCTCGGTGGTGAATTCGAACCACTCACTCCAGTTCTCGGGCATGCCGACCCGGTACCGATACGTCGTACCCGGGGCGAGCTCGCCGACCGTCGCCGAGAAGTGCTGCTTCGTGTTGCCGTTGACCTGGCCTACGGACTTCGCGTCGAGCACGCGAGTCTCTCCGCCCGCAGCGAGACCGATCTCCACGTGGCCGCTCTCATGCGATTCGTCGCCCGCGAGCCAGGAGAACGACTGCGACACCGACGGGGTCTCAGTCGGGGTGAGGATCACGCGAGTAGGAGCAGCGATAACCTGGCCGGGCTCGTCCGTGCCGCTCTTCCCGGTGAGCTGCAGCTTCGTCATATCGAAGTAGGCGTCGGAAGAGTTATTGCGATCCTGGTAGAGCGCGACGGCGATCGTGTTCTCGCCGTCCTGGAGCAGCGCGGGATCGATCTTGAAGTCGCTCACCACCGGGTCGCTCTTGCCCGCGCCCGCATACTGCAGGTTTGTGGGGAGTGAATCGTCAACGCGCTCGTCGAAGAACCCGGCGACCTTTGTGCCGTTGACATACACGCGAATGGCGTCGTCGTGAATGGCCGATGCCTCGACTCCGGTCACCTCGGCGGCGACGCCCTCGGCGAGATCCACCGTGGTGCGGAAGAAGTAGGTCGGGACGACGTTCGTGGAATCGCCGTCGATGTGGTGGGCGAGCTTCGTTACCGGTGTGTACGGTCCGACAGCGGCCAGCTTGTCTCGTTTCACGCCGAAGCCCGTTGGTTCCGCCTTCCAAGCGGAGTCATCGAAAGCAGGGGTGGTCCAAACATTTCGGTCGGCCGCGCCCGCTGCTGGGTCGACGTTCGTGTCGAGGTACTTCCACTTGGAGCCGGTCACGAGGAGCGAATCCGTGGGAACAGCTGGGGCCTCGGCGGGCGCTGCCGCGGGTGTGGGAGGCGCAGGGATGTCGATCGTGGTGGCGGTTGCTGGGCTGGCCGTGGGAAGGGCCAATCCGCTTCCGACGAGGGCAGCAAGTGCGAGGGCGGTAGAACCGCGCCGCAGCCGCGTAACGCGGGCTGGGTTCGTCATTTCGTTCCTTTGAGAGTCGAATGCGTCTGGTGCTGAGCCGCTGTTGGCGGCTCACACCATCTCATCGGATACGGGTTGCGCGAGGGCCTCCCTCGGGTTACGGGGGTGTCCCCGGGAGGTGTCTTCAGATGACCACAGATGGCCAGTCGGTGTCGGCTCGGCGCGTTTGGGTGAACCGCGGCCCAAGTGTGAGAGAGTGCACGGCACGGCGGTGCTGCACAGCAGCCGTTCTGTGGTGCTGTACCGCCACCGCCCTGTGGTGCTGCACAGCCACCGCCCTGCGGTGTCAGCCGGTGGGGAAGCCGTCGCTGCGGCGCTGACTCTCGTCGGGGCTGTCGAGATCCTCATCGTCGTCCTCGTCGTACTCACCCAGATCGGGGAGGACGATCACGCCGGTCTGCAAAGCCTCGTCGATGACCGCCTCGACCTGGCGTTGGCGGCGCAGTTGCACACGGCTGAGCGCGCGCTGCTCCGGGAGGCTCCACCCGAAGCGCACCGCCAGGAGCCTGAGCAGCGTCGTCACGACGACGCAGGCGATCCCCGCAATGAGTACGGGCACATCGAACGCGAGCAGCCCGAGCAGCACGACGATCCCGCCCATCGAGGCGACCGCGTAGAACGACCCGACGTGCATGAGCGCGATAGGAATATTGAGAATAAGGTCGCGCACCACACCGCCGCCGACGGCCGAGACCGTGCCGATGAAGAGCGCCGGAACGACCGGGAGCCCGAGCGAGAGCGCCTTCGTCGCGCCGATCGCCCCAAACATGCCGATGCTCACCGCGTCGAGGAGCGACACCACGGGGTCGACCTTGCGAAAGAGCCGGGGCACGAGCATGCCGACGAAGGCCGCGAGCGTCGCGGTGATGAGATACCAGTTGATCGAGAACGCTGCCGGGGTGGTGCTCAGCAGAATGTCGCGGAGGAAACCGCCGCCGATGCCCGAAGCGATGCCGAGGATCGCGACGCCGAGCAGGTCAAGCCGCTTGAACCCGGCGGCGAACAGCGCCCCCTGGAGACTTCCGACGGCGACTGCGGTGAGTTCCGCCCACAGGGGCAGCGAGAATGTTTCGTCGAGCACACGACTATTCTCCCGTATACCGAGCGTCGCTCGGGTTCGGCTGGGCCCGCTCAGGTCATGCGTCTGAGTCGGTGGCGCGCTGGCGCGTGCGATCCGCCCCGCTCCTGAGCTCCCCGGCATACCCCGTGAGTGACCGATGGTACTTCGGAAGGAACGGGA
The DNA here is from genome assembly GCF_048061935.2 of Leucobacter sp. BZR 635. Lineage (NCBI taxonomy): Bacteria > Bacillati > Actinomycetota > Actinomycetes > Micrococcales > Microbacteriaceae > Leucobacter > Leucobacter sp. BZR 635. Next base: position 46,819 of record NZ_JBLUNZ020000065.1, read on the forward strand.
CGAGCGCCTCAATTGCGGTGGCCAGTGCGTCGCTCTCCCGGCCCGCCGAATGCAGTGCGAGGGCGAGGAACGCGTCGGGCGCGGCACCCAGCTCAGCGCAACGCTCTGTCTTCTCCAATACCGAGATTGCCTCGTCAATGCGTCCAAGATTGCGAAGCGTGGAGGCGTACTGAATATCGAGTGCGGCCCGAGGCTCGCCAGAAAGGCCGAGCGCGATGGCGCGCTCGTAGAGGGCAGCAGCCTCGGCCTCGTTTCCCGCCGAATCGTTCGCACCACCAAGCTCGAAGGGGCCACGCGGATCGCTCTCCGGAAGCTCATCCACGAGCTGTGTCATGCGGTCGAGTACATCGGCCTCGCTGGCGTCTGCATCAGCCCAGACGGCGTCCACCCGCGCCTGCCAGGTGTGTTCCACAGCTTCGTCGCTTCTCGGCGTCTCCATGCGACTACTGTACCGAGCGCGTGCCCAACGCCGCGGCCCCTGCCCGCCCGAGCCCTGCCTGTCCTGCCCCTGCCCGCGCCCCGACCCGGGTGCTGAAAAGACATGCTTTCAGCGAGGTCATGCTTGATCGGCCACGGAACAGGCATGACCTCGCTGAAGGGATGTCTTGTGAGCGTCGGGGAGGTAGGCAAGGGGGAAGGGCGGCCTGGCAGGGGCAGGGGCAGGGGCCGGGGCAGGGAAGGGAAGGGAAGGGAAGGGAAGGGAAGGGAAGGGAAGGGAAGGGAAGGGAAGGGGCGGGGACGCCGAAGGGGGTGGTGGGGCCGAAGCCCCACCACCCCCTTCCGGAAAGAGAAACTACTTCGCGACGCCCGGGTGGGTCATCGAGAGCAGATCCAGTGCCTTGTCGAGGTCGGCCTCGGTGACCTCGCCGCGCTCGACGTAGCCGAGATCCACAACTGCCTCACGCACGGTGATGCCCTCAGCAACCGAGTGCTTGGCAATCTTCGCCGCAGCCTCGTAACCGATGAGGCGGTTCAGCGGGGTGACGGTCGACGGGCTCATGCCCGCGAGCGTCGCCATGCGGTCGATGTTTGCCTCGAGGCCAGCGATCGTCTTGTCTGCGAAGACGCGCGAGACGTTCGAGAGCAGGCGGATCGACTCGAGCAGGGCGGTGCCCATGACGGGGATCATCACGTTGAGCTCGAAGTTGCCGCGTGCGCCGCCCCAGGCGATCGTCGCGTCGTTGCCGATCACGCGAGCGCAGACCATGAGGGTTGCCTCGGGAACGACCGGGTTGACCTTGCCGGGCATGATCGACGAGCCGGGCTGCAGATCGGGAATGTGGAGCTCACCGATGCCGGTGTTCGGGCCCGAACCCATCCAGCGGACGTCTTCAGCGATCTTCGTGAGCGAGACGGCGATGGTGCGCAGCGCGCCCGAAGCCTCGACGAGGCCGTCGCGGTTCGCCTGCGCCTCGAAGTGGTTGCGTGCCTCGGTGATGGGCAGGCCGCTCGAAGCTGCGATCTCGGCGATGACCTTCTCGGGGAAGCCGAGCGGGGTGTTGATGCCGGTGCCGACCGCGGTGCCGCCCTGCGGAACCTCAGCGACGCGGGGGAGTGCCGAGTCGATGCGCTCGATGCCGTAGCGGATCTGCGCGGCGTAGCCGCCGAACTCCTGGCCGAGGGTCACGGGGGTCGCGTCCATGAGGTGGGTGCGGCCTGGCTTCACTGCGCTCTTCCACAGTTCAGCCTTCTCCTCGAGGGCCTCCGCAAGGTGCGCGAGCGAGGGCTTGAGCTGCTCGATGAGCGCACCGGTCACCGCAACGTGTACGGAGGTCGGGAAGACGTCGTTCGACGACTGCGAAGCGTTCACGTGGTCGTTCGGGTGCACGGGTGCGCCGAGGTGCTTCGTCGCGAGCGCCGAGAGGACCTCGTTCATGTTCATGTTCGACGAGGTGCCCGAACCGGTCTGGTACGTGTCGACGGGGAACTGGTCGTGGTGTGCGCCACCGATGATCTCGTCTGCCGCCGCGACGATCGCCTTGGCAATGTCTGCATCGAGGATGCCGAGCTCAGCGTTCGCCATTGCCGCTGCGCGCTTGATGCGAGCGAGCGCAACGATCTGCGTCGCCTCGAGGCCTGTGCCCGAGATAGGGAAGTTCTCGACGGCGCGCTGGGTCTGCGCCGCGTAGAGAGCGGTCTTCGGAACGCGCACCTCGCCCATGGTGTCGTGCTCGATGCGGTACTCGATTTCAGTCACAATAATCCTTTGTTTCTGGATGGATCTTTGAGGGATGAAGCTAGTGCGAAGTTGAAGCTAACTCAGGGGAGCAAGTTCGAGGTCGACCGGACCCACGACCGTGTACGGTACGGCGCGACCCTCGGTGAGGCGGTACTGGCAGCCGACGACCGCGAGGCGGCCGGCGTCAACCGCGTCGCTGATCGCGCGCGAGGTGCGCAGCAGCTCGTTGACGGTCGCACCGAGGTGCAGCCGGCCGACGGCGTTCGCGTCAACCTTGGACGGATCCACGTACGGGGTGTCAGTGCGGCCCTGGAGCCACAGCTGCTGCACGGAGGGCTGGATCGGCGCGAGCGTGTTCTTCACCGAGACCGTCGTGTCGGAGGGCTCCCGCCCCGACTGGTCGATGGCCGCGGCGACCGCGCCACATGAGTCGTGCGCGAGCACCACGATGAGGGAAGCGCCGAGCTCAGTGACCGCGTACTCCATCGAAGCGGTGATGGACTCCGCGACGACGTGGCCCATGTTGCGGGCGATAAAGAGGTCGCCGAGGCCGCAGTCGAAGATGATCTCTGCCGCGAGTCGTGAGTCAGAGCAGCCGAACAGTGCGACGTCGGGCGTCTGCTGGTTGACGAGCTCGCTGCGGCGTTCAACGTTCTGGTTGGGGTGCGCCGAGCCGCCGGTGACGAAGCGTTCGTTGCCGGCGATGAGGGTGTCCCATGCTTGCTGCGGTGTGACGCGCTGGGTGTCTTCGCTCACTCGGTGCCCTCGCTGCCTTCGGCAGGTCCCGCGGCAGCGCTCTCGGCTGGGTCAACTGCTTGGAAGTTTGCGAGCGAGTCGGCCACCTGCGTTGCGAGGACGCGGATCGTGGCCTCATCGTCGGTGCCGTACACGAGTACCGAGTTGGTTCCGACGACTCCTTCGAGCCCGAATCGAAGGAGCACCTCATCAGCCTTGCGGTCCTGGTGGTCGTAGACCTTCCAGTCGATGCCGCCGAGCTGGTCGGTGCCCGTGGGATCCTGATCCTCAAGCTTGTTCGCGATCCACTTCGCGGGGACAGGCTCGCCGTCTGCGGTGTACGCCTGTACGACCGACGCGTACGCCTGGTTTTCGGTGGTGTAGTGGATCTGCCAGTACGTCACGCCGCCGTCGATAGTGAGTGAGGCCTGCTTGGCCTTCCACGTGTCGGGAACGTCGGGTACCGCGAGTGAGTAGTCGGCCCCAGCGGTCTCAGCTGCCTGTGCGACATCGACTGAGCGGTCTGCGTAGTCACCGGGGGCGCGGGGCACCATGAGGTAGATCACAAAGACGAGTCCGACGGTGACGAGCAGCGAGAAGACCAGGTTGTTGACGGTCTTGCGCGACTTGTACAGTCGCGTGCCTTCGGCCTTCCGCGCCGCGGTCTCTGCCGCGGTCTCAGGGCGGCCAAGCTCGGCGACGATATTCGGACGTTTCTGCTTCGCCATAGTTAGAACTCTTCGCCATTCTCGGGCTGGGTTGCGGAGGCATTGCCCCCGGAGGCGGCGCCGCCCTGGCGCGCGTCTTCGAGTCGTTTGCGTGCCCCGATGAGCCACTCTTCGCAGCGGGTCGCGAGGGCCTCACCGCGCTCCCACAGCTGGAGCGATTCCTCGAGCGTGGCACCGCCCTGCTCGAGGCGGCTCACCACCTGAATGAGCTCGTCGCGGGCTTGCTCATAGCTCAGCTCAGCGAGGTCTGCTTCGATCGGGGCAGTCATGCCTGCCAGTCTAGCCGCTCCGCCTCAAAGCTCGCCGAGGCCCGTGCCCGTCGAGGTCGCGCCGATGCGGCCGCTCATGAGCATTCCGGCAACTGAAAGATCCTCGTCGAGGTCTGGCCAGTGCACGCCTTCGCCGCCACCCACGATCCGCCAGTTCTCGCGTTCCTGCTGGCTCGCCCCCGCAAGGGATTCCACCTCTGCGAACGGAAGAGAGATGGTGCGCCCGTCGCGAAGATCAACGCAGACTTCGCTCTTCGTGATGCGCACCTGCGTCGCCATATGGCTAGGTGCTGAAATAGTCATCCCACGCCTCCTGAAAGGTTGCTTCATGAATCGTGACCAGCTCGGCTAAAAGGTTGATTTCGTGAGCACGGAACCCGTTGTTTCGAGCCAACTCTACTGGGGATAACCAGAACTTTGCGGGGAATTTTCCGTGCTCAACGTGTACATGAGCCGGCTCAAATCGTTCGTTGCTGTAGAAGAAAAATCGGTAGGCCCGCAGCCTCAAGATCGTTGGCAAAGCTCACCTCCGCCGCCAAGCTACTCGCGGCTGAGCTGCTGCACTTTGCTGAGACGCAAACTATAGAGAAATGACTCGTCTTTTCAGCATGAATGCTGGCTGTGGGCAAACCAACAAATAGGTTGCCGCTGGCCCGGCTAGAAGCTAAAGCTCGTCGAGGCCCGTGCCCGTCGACGTCGCGCCGATGCGGCCGCCGACAACGCTGACGCGCAGCGAGGTGCCGGAGGGGGCGTCGGCCGGGTCACGCAGCACCGCTCCGCCAGGGAGCTGCACAATCGCGTAGCCGCGCTCGAGGGTTGCCTTCGGGGAAAGCGCCCTGAGGTGGGCGCGGGTTTCGGCGAGGGAGCTCGCCCGATCCACAATCGCGCGATCCGCGAGCTCGGCACCGCGAGCCACCCAGCGCACGAGCTCGTCGGCGCGCTCATCGATCAAGCGGTCGGGGTTCGCGAGCACGGGGCGCTGCCGCAGCTGGGAGATGCGGTCCGCCTCGTATGCGAAGAGCTGTGTCACCCGGCTCGACATGCGGCTGCGCGCCTGGTCGATGCCAGCGAGTTCTTCGCCGACGTCGGGGACGACGCGCTTCGCCGCGTCGGTCGGGGTGGACGCGCGAAGATCCGCGACCTCGTCGAGCAGCGGGCGATCCGCCTCGTGCCCGATCGCGCTCACGATCGGCGTCCGTGCCTCGGCCGCGGCCCGCACGACCGCCTCGTCCGAGAACGGCAGCAGGTTCTGGAAGTCGCCGCCGCCGCGCGCGACGATGATGACGTCGACGTCGGGATCCGCGTCGAGCGCGCGAATCCCTGCGGTCACCTCGCTCGCGGCGCGGTCGCCCTGCACCGCCGCGTAGTGGATCTTGAACTGCACGCCCGGCCATCGCAGGGTCGCGTTGCGCACGACGTCTTTCTCGGCGTCGGAATCGCGGCCCGTCACGAGCCCGATCTTGCTGGGGAGGAAGGGGAGCGCCTGCTTTCGATCCTCCGCGAACAGTCCCTCGGACTGGAGCTGGCGGCGCAGCCGCTCAAGCCGCTCGAGCAGCTCCCCGAGACCCACGTGCGACAGGTCGAAGACCTGCATCGTGAGCGAGCCACCCTTCACCCAGAAGTTCGGCTTCACGAGCGCAATGACGCGGTCGCCCTGCTTGAACTCGGCCGTGAGGCGCTGCGCGACCGAGCGCCAAACTGTGAAGCTCACGGTTGCATCCTGTGAGAGGTCGCGGAGCTTGCCGTAGACGTGGCCGCCGCGCACCTGCCACTGCGTAACCTCGCCCTCGACCCAGACCTGGCCGAGCTTGTCGATCCAGCCGGCGACCTTCTCGCTCATGAGGGCGACCGGCCACGGGGCGTCACGGGTTGCGGGTGCGTCTGTTGCCATGTGTTCGAGCCTAGTCTGGCGGCCCGGCAGTGCGGGCGCGGCGCGGCAACCCCGCGCTCACAGCGCTCAGACTGATTGCTCAGAGTTTGCGGCGTACACTGGGGGGTATGACTCAGCAGGCTTCGGTAGTGAATCAGCGCACCATTGGTGCACCGGTTGTGAGCCTGGCGATGCCGCGTATGCGCCGCCTGGGCGGCAGGCTGAAGAACCTGCCCGTCGAAGGCGACAAGCGAGTGCTCCTCGCCGCGCCCCGCGGCTACTGCGCCGGGGTGGATCGCGCGGTCGTCGCCGTCGAGAAGGCGCTCGAGCGCTACGGCGCTCCCGTGTATGTGCGCAAGCAGATCGTGCACAACGTGCACGTCGTGCAGACGCTCGAGAAGATGGGCGCGATCTTCGTTGAGGAGGTCGAGGAGGTGCCCGAGGGCGCCAACGTCGTCTTCTCGGCGCACGGCGTATCGCCCGCGGTCGTGCAGGAAGCGGCGGATCGCCACCTCCACGCGATCGACGCGACCTGCCCGCTCGTGACGAAGGTGCACCGCGAGGCCGTGCGCTTCGCGAAGCAGGACATGGAGATTCTGCTCATCGGCCACACCGGTCACGAAGAGGTCGAGGGCACCGCCGGCCAGGCCCCGGAGCTCATCACGATCGTGAACTCGCCCGACGATGTTGACGACCTCGTGGTGAAGGATCCGGATCGCCTGGTCTGGCTCTCGCAGACCACCCTGTCGGTCGACGAGACGATGGAGACGGTGCGCCGGCTCCGCGAGCGCTTCCCGAACCTGCAGGACCCGCCGTCTGACGACATTTGCTACGCGACGCAGAACCGCCAGGTCGCGATCAAGAAGATCGCACCCGAGGCTGACCTCGTGCTCGTCGTGGGTTCCACGAACTCATCGAACTCGGTGCGCCTCGTTGAGGTCGCGCTTGAGTACGGCGCGAAGGCCGCGTACCTCGTTGACTTCGCCGAAGAGGTGAAGCAGGAGTGGCTCGAGGGCGTGAAGACGATCGGTATCTCGAGCGGTGCCTCGGTGCCCGAGGTGCTCGTGCAGGAGCTGCTCGACGATCTCGGCGAGGCCGGGTACGAGGACGTTCGCGCCGTGGTCACCGCGGAAGAGGATCTCGTGTTCTCGCTGCCGAAGGAGCTCCGCAAGGACGCGGCGGGTAATCGCGACGCGCGCGCCCTCGGCGGTCGCGTCAGGGCGTAGGCGCTGGGCACAGCCGCTGAGGGCTGAGGGATGAGAGCGCTCGCTCGATCCCCACGACCCCGATTAATCTAATCCGACCCTTATTTGGGTCGGATTCCGAGCTGAATAGATCATTCGGGTCGGAATGGATGGGGCCGCCGCACCCGCATCCAGTCCGACCCTACTTTTCCTAGGTGAGCTAAGTTCGGGCTGTGCAAGAGTCGGTATAGAAAACTCGGGGCAGTGGGGAGGCGACGGAGCTCCCTACGGCTCGCTCACCCGGGCCAGCAGCTCGGTGAGCAGCGCCTCGGCGACCGGAGCGGGCAAGCGCTCGGCGAGCGCCATGAGCGGCGCGAGTTTGCCGGGCAGTGAGGATCCCTTGCCCCCGGCCCCCGCGATCTTCAGGATTCGCCACGCCATATCGGGTGATGGCACCCGAAAAGATCCGCCCTCCCGCTTCGGCGCGTAGCCGAGCGTCTGCAGCGCGCCGTACTCGAGGCGCGGGTTCGCCCGCGGCTTCCCGCGCACGGCGTCGGCCGCGGCGTGCAGCGCCGCGGCGAGCTCAGGAAGCGTCCGCTCGGTGACGGGCGTAATGGTGAGGTGCGCGGTGTGCGGCAGCCGCACACCGTTCGGCTGCGTGAAACCGGGCTGGTGTTGGATCCGGAAGCCCAGCGTCGCAAGCTTATCCGCGAGGTGGTGCGGATCGACCTGCTCAGACTCAGGCAGGCCTGTGTCGGTGACGACGGCAACAGATGGCCCGGTCGGTGCGCCCCACACGTTGAGCCCCCGGACCTGCGCGGCCTCGCGCATGATGACGTCGGCGGAGCGCACGCACGACGCGGTGAGCTGCGCGTAGCCATCCGAGCCAAGCCGCTTCATGATCGCCCAGGCCGCGGCGAGCGGCGACGCCGGCTTCGAACCGAGCAACGTCGGGTTCACGACCGGATACCCGGGCCAACTCGTTGTCGCAAAGAACTGGGCGCGGTGCCGCCTGCGGCCTCGGTGCAGCAGCACCGAGGCGCCCTTCGGGGCGTAGCCGAATTTGTGGAGATCCGCCGAGATGCTCGTCACCCCTGGCACCCGGAAATCCCACTCGTCAGTGCCTGGCCACCACGGCAGCACGAGGCCGCCAAAGCAGGCGTCGACGTGGCACGAAATACCGAACTCCTTGGCGCTCTGCGCGACCGCAACCACGGGATCGATCGCGCCCGACGGGTAAGCCGGGGCCGACACCACCACGAGGACGACGTCTGCCCCGAGCTTGCCGTCAAAGTCTGCCGCTCGGACAGCGCCGTCGGGTTGGCAGGGCACCGGATCCCACGCGAGATCAAAGAGCCGGGCAGCCTTCTGGAACGCAGCGTGCGCGGTCGCAGCCGTGACGAGTCGCGGCCGGCGACCCGCACGCGCGAGCTTCTCGGCGAGCTCCGGGTTGTCTGCGCGCCAGAGATCCCGCGCGGTTTTCACGGCGAGCAGGCAGCTCTCGGTGCCGCCGCTCGTGACGCTCCCCACGACGGGGCCGGCACCGAAGCGAGGCCCACCGCCCAGCGCCTTGCGCATGAACTCCAAGACGTCCCGCTCCATCGTGGCGACCGACGGGAACGTCGTCGGGTCGAGGGCGTTGAGCGGCCGGGTGGCTTCGGCCGCGTCGCGCGCGAGTTCGTCGAGCTCGGCGAGGCCCGAATCGTAGACGTAGGAGAGCACCCGCCCGCCGTGCGTGGGTGCGTCGAGCTCGCGGAGCGCAGCGAGCTCCGCGAGGATCTCGGAAGAGCTTGGCCCGCTGCCCACGCCGGCGCTCATGCCCGGCCTCCGGCCGCGGCCTCGACGTCGCGCTCTGAGAGCTTGTACCCGCGGAGCGTCGCGAGGCTCGCAAGCATGAGCAGCGCGGGGAAGAGGCTGAAAGCGAGCGCGATCCCCGAGACGGCGGTTGCCGGCTGCGTGACCGTGACCGAAGCGACCGACTCGACATAGCCGGTCGCGGCGAGCACGAGTGCGAGGGTCGTGGAGCCGAGCGCCATGCCGGCGGTTTCGCCCGCGGTCCAGACGCCGCCGAAGACCCCGGCGCGTGCCTCGCCGCCGCCGGAGCGCGACGCGTCGTGGCTCATGACGTCCGGGAGCATCGCCATCGGCATTGTCTGCATGCCCGCGTAGGCGGCTCCGGCGATGCCGACGGGCACGAGGATCCACATCCCAGGCCAAAGCAGCATCCCGATGAGGGCGACAGTGGCGATGAGGAAGAGCGTGCTCGCGATGCGGAACGTGCGCACCTTGCCCAGACGGTCAGCGATCCACCGCCATACGGGGGCGAACAGCAGCGCGGGGGCGATGAGCGAGGCGAAGAGGATCGTGACCGCTCCCTGCGAATGCAGCACCCACGTGGCGACATACTGAGCCCCGGCGAGCATGAGGCCCGTCGCGAGCCCCTGCAGCATGAACGTCGCGAGTAGCGCGCGGAACGGCTGGCTGTCGCGCAGTGCGCTCAGCCCCTCGCGGTAGTGCGTGAGGGAGAACGCGCGTGTGCCGCCGTTGGCCGCGATGGTCGGCACGCCGGTCGGAGCGACGGTCGAGGCGATCCAGAGGCTCACGCCGAGGATCGCCGCTGCCGCGATCGCCATGAGGAGGTAACCGAGCAGCTGGTTGTTCGGGAACAGGTCGCGGATCTCGGGGCCGCCCGCGCCGAACAGGAGGATCGCGATCGTGAGCACCACGACGCGCCAGGTGAGTAGCCGCGTGCGCTCCTTGTAGCCGTCGGTGAGTTCTGAGGGGAGCGAGATGTACGGGATTTGGAACATGCTGAAGAATGTCGCCGCCGCGATGAAGGCGACGAGCACCCAGGTTGCTGAGACGGCCGGGGAGAGCCCGGGAGGCACGGAGAACATGAGCACGAACGCGATCGGGAGCCCGACCGCGCCGATGAACATGGGCCCGCGCCGAGAGCCTGAGCGTGCGAGTGCGCGGTCGCTGAGCCCGCCGATGATCGGGTCGATGACGACGTCCCAGACCTTCGCGAGGGTGACGATGAGGCCCGCGGCCAGGGCGGTGACTCCGAGGGAATCTGTGAGGTAGTAGACGAGCACGAGGCCGGGAAGCGTGGCGAATCCACCGGTCGCGAGGGATCCCGCGGCGTAGCGGGCGACGGTTCTCGCCGGTAGTCGTGCCGCGGCAGGCGGGCCGCCGCTTGCGGGCATGGCGGAAACGCCAGGAGACTCAGAACTCGACGGTGAACTCATAGGCTCAGCGTAGCCGACGGCGGGCCTCGCCGTGCCGCGCGGGGATCGGAGTTCTTCCCGGAAACGCAGCCGCGCCACCCGGTCCGAAGATCCGAGTGGCGCGAGTGCGGTGTGGGTTCCGCTAGTTCGAGGGGAACCCCTGCAGGTATTCGATGAGCTCTGTTGAGGCCTGCGGGTCGGCAATGATCTCCATGAGCTCGGGCGTCTGGACCATTGCGGCACCGACAATCGTCAGCACCACGACGGTGGCGAACATGCCCGCCGCGAGCGGGGCCCAGAAGGTGAGCTTTCGCGCGCGGAGCCTGCGGATCGAGTACACAAGCACGAGCCCGTAGAGCACGAGCAGCGCCATGCCGGCGATCTTGCCGGTGAGGTCCATCCAGGCTGGCGGGGTGAGCTCGGTGACGCCGGGGGCATCCTCGAGCACCCGGAACATCGTGGTCATGCCCATAAGCGCGAACGCAGACTGCAGCGCGCCGAAGCCGCCGAAGACGAGCAGCAGGATCGTGATGACCCTGTCGCCCATGTTCGCGGGCTTCTGGTATCCTCCAACGCCACCGGCCGGGGCCTGGAACTGCTGGTTCTGGAACTGCGGCTGTTGGCCCTGTGGCTGGCCCTGCGGCTGGCTGGGCGCTGCTGGCTGACCGGCGGATGCGGAGCGATACGGCTCACCGGCAGCGGTCTGCGTGTTGGATCGCTTCGCCGCGGCCCTGCGCGCGGGGCGCGGGATGCTCGAGCCGAGGTTGTGCGGGACACCCTGCATGGTGTTCGACGAACCCGCGCGGCCCGATCCGCCGCCCGAGCCTGCGGCCGACTGCTGAGAGGCCGCGGCCTGGCCCGCGTTCACAGCGGTGGCGTCGGGCTCTGGCTTCCACTCCCAGCCCTCCGGCGCGTACTCGCCGTATTCGGGGCGAGGGCGCGTGTCTGGCGTCGGCGCGGGGGCTGCCGCCGGTGCCGCCGGTGCCGGCGTTGCCGGTGCTGCGGGCGCCGCCGGTGCCGCGTCCGTTACCGCGGGCTGCTCGGCGGTGGGCACCGCGGATGCTGGTGCAGCGGGCGCTGGGGCAGTCTCAGGGGACGCGCTGTTCTGCTCAGGCGCGTTCTGTTCTGCTCCGGGAGTGTCTGCCACTATGCGCTCACCGACTTACCTGCCGAGCCGAGCTGCTCGGCTGCGAGAGCAATGCGAGCGGCCATGCCGCTCTCAGCGACCTTGCCCCAGGCGCGAGGGTCGTAGACCTTCTTGTTGCCAACTTCGCCGTCGATCTTCAGGATCTCGTCGTAGTGCTTGAACATGTAGTCAACGACGGGGCGCGTGAATGCGTACTGCGTATCGGTGTCGATGTTCATCTTGATGACGCCGTTGCGAACTGCCTCGGCGATCTCCTCAGCGGAGGATCCCGATCCACCGTGGAACACGAGGTCGAGGGGGTTCTTGCCGGTGCCGTACTTTGCCTGCAGGCCGTCTTGGATTTCGGCGAGCAGCTCCGGGCGCAGCTTCACGCCACCGGGCTTGTAGACGCCGTGGACGTTGCCGAAGGTGAGTGCGGTGAGGTAGCGGCCCTGGTCGCCGAGGCCGAGCGCCTCGACCGTTGCGATGCCGTCTTCGAGCGTCGAGTACAGGCTGTCGTTGATCTCGTGGCTAATGCCGTCTTCCTCGCCACCGACGATGCCGATTTCGACCTCGAGGACGATGCCTGCTGCGTGCATGCGGGGCAGCAGCTCCTTCGCGATGTCGAGGTTCTCAGCGAGGGGCACGGCCGAGCCGTCCCACATGTGCGACTGGAAGTAGGGCTGGCCGCCCTCCTTCACGCGCTCTTCGCTCGCGGCGAGCAGCGGCATCACGAAGCTGTCGAGGTGCTGCTTCGGGCAGTGGTCGGTGTGCAGCGCAACCGTGACGTCGTACGCCTTCGCGACCTCTTCGGCGTACTTCGCGAATGCGATCGCACCGCCTGCACGGTTCTTCACAGTGTGGCCGGCGAGATAATCTGCACCGCCGAAGCTCACCTGGATGATTCCATCAGACCCCGCCTCAGCGAAGCCCTGGATGGCCGAGTTGATCGTCTGCGAGCTCGACACGTTGACCGCGGGGAAGGCGTAGCCGCCTGCCTTGGCGGCGTCGAGCATAGCTGCGTACTGTTCCGGGGTTGCGACGGGCATATGTGCTCCTTGGAGTCTGTAGTGGGTGTTGGAGTCTGTGGTGATTGCGCGCTTCGCGGGCGGCATCGCACGGTGAGTCTTGGCGGTGCGGTCACGGGGTCACGAATCACCGTCACCAAGCCGCACTGCGACCACCAGTCTACGCGGTAGTCTTATGTACATGACTGATCCTCTTTCGCTCGACGACTGGCAGCCCGACCGGAACCTCGCGATGGAGCTTGTCCGCGCGACCGAAGCCGCAGCGATGCGCTCGACTCCGTGGATTGGCCGCGGAGACAAGAACGCAGCCGATGGTGCTGCGGTCGACGCGATGCGACGCTTCCTCGCTACCGTGAACATGAACGGCACTGTCGTGATTGGTGAGGGCGAGAAGGACGACGCGCCCTGGCTGTACAACGGTGAGCGCGTCGGCAACGGCCTTGGCGCTGACTGTGACGTCGCGGTGGATCCGATCGACGGTACCCGCCTCACCGCAGAGGGCCGCCCGGGTGCGCTCTCCGTAATCGCTGTTGCCGATCGCGGCAGCATGTACGATCCCTCCGCCGTCTTCTACATGGACAAGCTCGTTGCTGGTCCCGAGGGTGTCGGCGTTGTCGACATTCGGAAGCCCATCGGCGAGAACATCCGCGCACTCGCGAAGGTGAAGGGCGTCGACGTTTCGGACATTCGCGTCGCTGTCCTCGACCGCCCGCGCCACGACCAGCTCATCACCGATATCCGTGAGGCTGGCGCGGGCACGCGACTCATCATGGACGGCGACGTCGCAGGCGGCGTGAACGCTGCGCGCTGGGACTCCGGCATCGACCTCTGTGTCGGCATCGGTGGCACCCCCGAGGGCATCATCACCGCGTGTGCGGTGAAGGCGCTCGGTGGTGTGATCCAGGGCCGTCTCTGGTCGACCGATGACGACGAGCGCCAGCGCGCAATCGGCGCCGGTCACGACTTCGACCGCGTGCTCGAGGCGAACGACCTCGTCGCAAGCGACAACTGCTACTTCGTGGCGACAGGCATCACCGACGCTGACTTCGTGTCGGGCGTCGAGCGCCGCGGCCCGTTCGTGCGTGCAGAGAGCATCGTCATGCGCTCGCACTCGGGCACGATCCGCCACATCATTAGCGACATGGATCCGAACCGCTGGGAGTAAATCCCAACTAGCTGAAGGGCAACAGTATGAGTGGACTTCGAAGCGCAGCACGAGTAATCGGGTGGGCGGGGTTGACCGCCGCTGGTGCCCTTCACGCTATCTGGGCGTCGGGCTCTCCGTGGCCTGAGCGAAACGCCAAGCGGCTCGGCGAGGCTGTTGTCGGGAGTTCGAAGGGCGTTCCCGACGCCCAGTCCACCTGGGTTGTTGCCGGGACGGCGCTTGCCGGAGGCGCGGTTGCCGCTGGCGCGCTGGGCGAGGGGCGTTCGATCGTTGCCGTTCGGCGTCTCGCCGGTGCGGCGATGCTCGCGCGCGCGGCGTTCGGCGGCGAAGCCGCGCTCGACCTCATGGGCCGGCCTGCGCCGGGGGCGCGGTTCCGCGACCTCGACCGGCGCTACTACCGCCCGCTCTTCGGGGTGCTGGGGACTGCGCTGATCATCGGGGCGAAGAAGAAGCCCAAGAAAGTCGTTGGCTCGACCGACGGCTGATCCGGCCTCGATTCGCCCCAAGTGAACGATTGCGGCTGCCGTACAGCGTTCACCTGAGGCAAGTCGAGATCTAGCTGGCCGAGTGCTTCTCTGAGTCTGAGTCGAGCTCCGTCGCGGACCACAGGTCAGGCGCGAGCTCGGGGGCCTGCTTGGATGTCGGTTCGGGCGCCAGTTGTGGTGCCTGCTCGGGCATCACGTCCGGGGCCAGCTCAGGCACCAACTCGGGGGCGGTAAGCGGTCGCACCGCGTCTTCGAGGTGCACGGGGGCGGCCTCGAGCGCATCGCCGTTGAGCGCGCTGATCTTGCGTGCCGTCGGAAGCACCTGGCGCTCGAGCGAGCCGACGTAGGAGTTGTAGCCCTGCACGCTGCGGGAGAGCGTGCGTCCGAGCTTGTCGAGGTGGGTGGCGCTCACCCCGAGCCGCTTGTGGAGCTCGCGCCCGAGCTCGAAGAGCGTGCGCGCCTCGCTTGTGAGCGTGTCTTGCCGCCAGCTGAAAGCGACCGACTTGAGGATCGCCCAGAGACTCACCGGCGACGCAAGCGCAACTCGGCGCTCGAACGCGAACTCGAGGAGCACAGGGTCGGTATCGAGCGCGGCCGACAGCAGCGATTCGCTCGGCACAAACGCGATCACGAACTCGGGGGAGTCGCCGAGCGCCGCGGAGTAGTCGCGGCCGCTCAGCTCGATGACGTGGTCGCGCAGCGCCCGTGCGTGCCTCGCGAGCAGCTCGTCCTGGCGTGCGGCCCGATCTGCGCCGCTGTCACCGGTCGGCTGCGCTGCAAGGTGCTGCGCCTCCAGGTACGCGTCGAACGGTACCTTCGCGTCGATCGCGATGGACTTACCGCCAGGCAGCTTGACAACCATGTCTGGCCGCACCGCGCCCGTGGGCGTGGCGATGTGCTGCTGTACCTCGAAGTCGACGTGTTCGAGCATCCCCGACGCCTCGATGATGCGGCGCAGCTGCGTTTCGCCCCAGAGCCCGCGCGTATTGTTCGACCGCAGCGCAGACGCGAGGCTCTCAGCCGTGCCCCGCAGCTTCTCCTCGGCGCGGGCGGCGTGCCGTAACTGCTCGGTGAGCTGGCCGTGCTGTGCCGCGCGCTGCTGCTCAATGCCGACGACGGTGCGCTCGAGCTTGCCGAGCGTGTCGCGCAGCGGCGTGAGTTGCTGCAGCACCCGCTGCTCTTCGCGGTCGAGCTCGATGCGGCGCTCGGTGTTCGCGTGCGCGTCGCGGAGCCGGTCGTTCAGCCCCTGCGCGCGGGTCTCGGCGACGGCGAGCTGCTCGCGCAGTTGCGCGCTCTGCTCACGTAGCTGGCCGCTTTGTCTGCTCGCCAGAAAGGCGCCGGTGGCTGCGCCAGCGGCGAGTGCGGCAACGATGAGCGCGATGAGGGCGAGCACTGGGAGGGTCATGAGATCCATGGTGGCAGTCGCCACTGACATTGGGGTGCGTACCCGCGCGAGCGGGCGGTCCGCCGACCCGCTACAGCTTGAGCGGGATCGCCTTGAGCTGGTTGAGGCGCACCCCCGTGAGCTTCACGAGCGAGGCGACATCTGCTGCCTCGTGACGCCTCGCGGAGTCGATGATGATCGAGGCGCAGGCCTCCGCGTCGGCGAGCGCCTCGTGGTGCGCGAACTCTCCGTAGCCGGCCGCTGCTGCCGAGAGTGGGAGCCGGTGCGAGGGGAGATCGTAGGTCTTCCGCGATACCTGGACGCTGCACAGGTACTTCAGCCGCGGGGTCGGCACGACCGCCTCGGCGCAGGCAGCCCGGATCACTCCCATGTCGAAGGAGGCGTTGTGAGCGACCGCGACGTCGTCTCCGATGAACCCGAGCAGATCCTCGAACTGCTCGCCCCAGGTGGGAGCGTTGCGCACCATGTCGGGGGTGATGCCGTGGATCCTGATATTCAGCGACAGAAACTGCGAGTGCTTCACGGGTGGCTTGATGAGCCAGTTCGCGCGATCCACCACCACGCCGTCGCGCACCCGCGCCAGCCCGACCGAGCAGGCCGAGGAGGGGTGTCCGTTGGCGGTCTCAAAGTCGATCGCGGTGAAGTCAATTGGCACCAAACAATCCTCGCACACCCCGCCGACATCGATCCTGCGACCGCCGCGCCCCGCGCACGGGTAGACTTAACCCCCGTGGCTCTAACTATCGGAATCGTGGGACTGCCCAATGTTGGCAAGTCGACCCTCTTCAACGCGCTTACGCACAACGACGCTCTCGCGGCGAACTACCCGTTCGCGACGATTGAGCCGAACGTTGGCGTCGTCAACCTGCCCGACCCCCGTCTCGACAAGCTCGCCGAGATCTTCGGCAGCGAGCGGATCCTCCCCGCCCCGGTGAGCTTCGTCGACATCGCCGGCATCGTTCGCGGTGCGAGCGAGGGCGAAGGCCTCGGTAACCAGTTCCTCGCGAACATCCGCGAGGCCGACGCAATCGCGCAGGTCGTGCGCGGCTTCGCCGACCCCGACGTGATCCACGTCGACGGCAAGGTGAACCCGGAAAGCGACATGGAGACGATCAACACTGAGTTGATCATCGCTGACCTGCAGACCATTGACAAGGCTCTCGTGCGTTACGAAAAAGAGCTGAAGTCGAAGAAGATCGATGCATCGGTTGTGGACACCGCCAAGGCGGCGCTTGCCGTTCTGAACGAGGGCAAGCTGCTTTCGCTCAGCGAGATCGATCTTGAACCTATCCGCGAGCTTGGCCTGCTCACCGCAAAGCCTTTCCTCTACGTGTTTAACGTCGACGAGACAGTGCTGCAGGACAAGGCGAAGCTCGACGAGCTCGCAGCGCTCGTGGCACCGGCAAAGGCGATCTTCCTCGACGCCAAGATCGAGAGCGAGCTCATGGAGCTCGATGACGAGGACGCCGCAGAGCTCCTCGCCTCGATCGGCCAGGAGGAGAGCGGTCTCGACCAGCTCGCCCGCATCGGCTTCGAGACGCTCGGACTGCAGACCTACCTCACCGCTGGCCCGAAGGAGGCACGCGCCTGGACGATCCCGAAGGGCGCAACCGCCCCGCAGGCCGCAGGCGTCATCCACGGCGACTTCGAGAAGGGCTTCATCAAGGGCGAGATCATCTCGTTCGAAGACCTCGTCGAGACCGGCTCGGTCGCTGAGGCCCGCGCGAAGGGCAAGGCCCGCATGGAGGGCAAGGAGTACGTCATGCAGGACGGCGACGTGTGCGAGTGGCGCTTTAACGTCTAGGATCCATGCAGTCGAGAGACGCAGTCTGGGCCCCTTATTTCGCCGTTGTTGGCGAGTGAGGGGCCCAGCTCTGTTAGCGGTGAGCCTCAGTTGGGGTGTTAACTCGGCCCGCGTGGTCGCGTGGCTAATCTCGATGCTCTACGTTTTTCTGTGATCTCGTACATTTTTCTGTAGAACTGTACGTTTGTGTGTAATGGGATGAGTGTCACGATGAATCGAGGCAGCATGCGTCTACAGAAGCCGTTCGCAACCCTGAGCACGACCGGTATTGATTCACAAGTACTAGGCTGACTGGCCCGTACTGACCACTACTCGAGCGTTGCTCAGATGTTTTCGCTACGCCCCGAGACTGGCTCCGCGATGGGAATGAGGGATGCCGTTTCTCATGTGGTCACGCACTGAACCTTCCTCGAGTGAACGGTCGGCAGAGGCTCTGCGTCCGCATTGAACCGCGATCGATTATTGATTGAACCGATTCTGCAGATCGCCAACGCGAAACAAGAACTGCTCCACCGACTCGCTCGAGAGATCGAGAGATCGAGAGATCGAGAGATCGAGAGATCGAGGGATAGCGGCTTAAGCCAATGCGTGTGAAGCTCTTTGGCTCCGCTGCCCGCAACAACATGGATGAGTCGAGTGACATCGACCGTCTCTTCGTGCTGGCAGACGGGCTTGAGCAGGAAGCCGTAAACGAGCGTATTAACGACCTCGCTGCGAGAACTGAGCTCTGGGTGGGGAACGACGTACGACCACTGGTGTATCTCGCGAGCGAAGTGCTGCCAGCGAGGATCTTCGATTCAATTCTCCGTGACGGAATCGATGTCTATGGAGACCCAACGTGGCTGCGTCGAAGGAATCATGGGTGGGCGAGCCATTGGACGGCTCCGCGAGCTGCCAACGTGAGGACTGACGCCGCTGGCGCAGCCGTACGCGCAGACCGGCTCTCGAAAGCCCAGCAGTTTCTGCAGGTTGCCGACGAAGCCAGACCGCTCGCCGACGAAGGTTCGATATCTGCCGCTGCTGAGACGTTGTATGTTCACGCGAGCAATGCGGCCGCCGACGCGATCTGCGCTGCAGCCCTATGAAAGCAATCAAAAGGGGATCGCGGCCAGTAAGCCGTCGAGCTTCTAGGATCAGTCGATCGCGCATCGCTGTGAGGGCGTGAACGCCGTGCCGGCCTGTCGCCGCTGAAGCCCGCAACCCCTCCCGAGCGCACAATCTTCGAGGGTGATGCCGGCTCCTCCGCAGATTCGCTAGTGTGAGGTCAAGGGGAGGCCTTCAGGGACGAGAGCTGGTGGACGATGGGGACAGGTACGAGCGGGGTCAGGCGGACTGAGTCGTTCGACGAGATCGCTGCTGAGCTGCGTGCGCTGCGCGAGCAAGCCGGCCCCGTCTCGTTCGCCGAGATCGTGCGGAGGATCTCCGAGCAGCGACTCAGCCGCGGGGTGCACGAGGCCGCCGCGGCGCCCCCTCGGTCGACGGTCTACAACGCCTTCAGCGAGGGCAGGGCGCGGCTCGACACGGAGCTTATCCGCGAGATCGTGCTTGCCCTCGGAGCAGACGAGGCCGCTGCCGACGACTGGGTTGAGCGATGCCGCACCGCGCAGCGAACGCCGCCGACGCAGGAGGCCGCGGCTGAGACCGCGACCGGGCGCGATCCCCTGCCCACACATGGCACTCCGGCCGCACGCACCGGTGCCGGCACGCTGACCGCGCCCCACCCGTCCACGGAGCCTCACGCACGAACCGCACCACACGCGCCAGCCGCAGCCGCCTCGCTTGCGACGACCTACGCGCCTGCGGCACCGCTTCCGGCACCGCCAGCCGCACCGCCTGCGGCGAGGCCAGCCGACGAACACATGACAACGGCCGATCCTTCGCTGCCTGCCGCCGTCGCGGTTGACTCGGGGCCGATCCTCCTCGGACTCCCCGATGCGCGGCCGCGCACGGGTGCCATGATCCTCATCTTGCTGATCTGTCTGGCCATGAACGCGGTGGGCGATGTCCTCGTTCGTGTACTCGGCCTGCCGCTTTACCTCGACATGGCCGGCACCGCGATCGCCGCGACCGCGCTCGGCCCGTGGTTTGGGGCGTTTGTGGCGGTGACGACGAATGTTGCGGCAGTAGTGCACGAGGATCACGACTTCCTGTTCGCGCTCGTCGGCATCACCGGAGCGCTCGTGTGGGGCTACGGCGTGCGGCGTTTTCATATGGGCGACACCTTCGGCAGGTTTTTCACGCTCGGCGTGATCGTCGCGGTGAGCTGTTCACTCGTGGCTACGCCCGTGCTCGTGCTTAAACACGGCGGTAGTTACGGCCTCGGCCAGACAAACGTGACGGACCAGCTCCTCGCCGTTGGCGTGCCGCTCTTGCTCTCCGTGTTCACGGTGAACATCGTGACCTCGCTGCTCGACAAGCTGCTCGCAACCTACACCGCCCTGGCGATGCTGCCGTTCTTGCACCGCAGGTTCGGGATTTCGGTCACGCACATTCCCCTCGTGCTGCAGTTACAGGGGCCGCGCACCCCGCGAGGCACGCAGCCAG
This sequence comes from Leucobacter sp. BZR 635, assembly GCF_048061935.2. Taxonomy (NCBI): domain Bacteria; kingdom Bacillati; phylum Actinomycetota; class Actinomycetes; order Micrococcales; family Microbacteriaceae; genus Leucobacter; species Leucobacter sp. BZR 635. Next base: position 66,568 of record NZ_JBLUNZ020000065.1, read on the forward strand.
CGAGTGCGGGCGCTGGCGGGGGCGCTGGGGCCAGCGCAGAGAGCGGTCTGGATCGCGCAGCGCCCCAGCAGCGTTCCGTCGGTGCTAGCGAGGCCCAGACCTCCTAGCCGACCCCGATCTCGGCACCGCTGTGCGCGCGCGTGTGCGAGAGGGCAGCGGTGAAGAGCTCGCGTGCGCTCGCACGCTCGGCAGCGGCGATGGGCGAAGCCCCATCACCCGCCTGCGGAATATGGACGACCCGGTAGCCCAGCGGCTCGAAGTGCGGTCGGACCGAGGCATCTACGCCCTCGCCGAGGCAGGCAATCACCGGACGGATCGGCCCGCGGAGCACAGCGATCTCCTCGTGGAGCAGCTCGAGCATGACATCGAGCAGCAGGCCCGGGTGGTCGCTGCCGAGGAGCGCGGCGAGCTCTCCTTGTGAGCTGTCGGGAACTCCCTTATAGAGAGCCGTAAGGTAGCCGCCACCGAGCCGTCCGGGGGAGAGCTCGTCGCTGAGCGCGTCGATCGCGGCTGCATCGTCCGTGGCGGGGCGGTGGATCCCGCTCCCGTGTACAAAGATCACATCTGCGTGGAGCTTGCCGTCACACGCCTCCCAGCGAGATCCGTACGCGAGGCTGTCTACCGCGTTCGCGGTGAGGTCTGTATCCGACGCCCGTGACTCGTCGCCGAGGTGCGCGAGAAGTGTCTGGACGAAGCTGTGGACCCGTGCCGCCTCAGCGTGCCGGGTGCCCGCGGGAAGCCGACAAAGCAGCCGTTCGGTGAGGTCGAGACGAGTCTCGCGCAGCTCATCCAGGGCCTCGGCGGAAACACTGTTGATTGGGGGCTCGAGCGGATGCTGCTGCTGCATCATGTGTGGTTCCTCGTGGCTTCTCTGCGTCCGTGGTGAGGCGCGTCCGTGGTGAGGCGCGTCCTTGGTGGGGCGCGTCCGTGGCAGGGCGATCCCTGTTGGTTCAATCAAGCGCAACACGACTGGGCGCTGATTGAATGCTTGAGGCCGACTCGGTGGCGGCCTCAGCCGTCATGCTGATCCTTTCAGGACGGGCCGAGATTGGCACCCGAAACCTTCGGTTCCAAGTGATTCTGGACAACCCTGGACAACTCTCGCCCAGCCCAGGAACCTCCGGAACCGCAAAACCCCACACCGGCACCCCGCACCCGCAGCGGACGCCCGCAGACCCTGGCCTAGGCTGGAGTGAGAGTTGAGTCAGGTTCACGAACGGAGCACACATGTCTGCAGAGCCGACCGCCGCGGAAGAGACCGCGACACCACCCTGCCCAGAGTGTGGGAGTGAATTCTCGTACGAATCGGGTGCGCTGCTTGCCTGCCCCATGTGTGGCCACGAGTGGGCACCGGGCGACGGCAGCGGCGACGCCGATGCTGACTCCTCGGGAGGCGACGAACCGGGCATCCGCGACGCCAATGGGAATGTGCTCAGCGACGGCGACACCGTCACGCTCGTGAAAACCGTGAAGGTGTCGGGCGGTGGCGGCGGCACGATCAAGGTCGGCACCAAGGTCACTGGCATCAGGCTGGTCCCCGGGGGCGCGGGCGGACACGACATCGACGCGAAGGTGCCAGGCTTCGGCAAGATGCAGCTGAAGTCGAGCGTCGTCAAGCGGGCGTAGGCCGCGATCCGCAACTCCTGGTCAGTTCTCGCCATCGTCCCCGGTGCGCCAGCGGCCATCGTGGCGCAGACTGACCAGGAGTCGCGGGGTAGCGGGGCCGCGGGGCCGCGGGTGGATCGCCTAGACCACAGGCGCAGTCGCCGCCGTGAGCTGCGCGAGCTTGCCCCGCATGCGGGCCAAGGAGCGCTCCCGCTCCCGCAGCACCTGAGCAGGCCATGCCGAGTGACGCAGCGTCATCGGGTTCGCGATCCACACGGCGGCGACGAAGATCACCGCGTAGAGGATCGGCACAATGATCGGCCTGATCCCCGAAAACACAAACCACAGATTGTAGATGAGCAGACCGCCGACGGCGACCGCGAGGATCACACTGCCAGTGACCTCGAGCTTGCTGCGGACCTCGTGGCCGGCGAGCTTCGCCAGCCTGGCGTCGATGAGCTCGCGCTGAATGATCGACACCACGAAGAACATCAGCGCCCCGAGCGCGAACAGGTACACGGCCTCGAGCAGCGCGGCAGACACGGGCTCGCCATGGAACAGCCAGAAGGCAATGAACACCGCGAGCGCAACCGCGCCGTGAACAATGAGGGGGCGCAGCCAGGGGGAACGCTTCGAGTGCTCGGTGATGCTGTCGTCGCCGTAGAAGAGCCTCGCGTCTGCAAGACGTGTGTGCTCGCGTTCGAGCCGCTTGATCGCCGTGATGAGGAGCTCCGCGCGCCTGGCAACGGGTCTGAAATCGAGCCTGCCGAGCACGAGCGCGAGCACGATCGACACCGGTGTGATGAACAGGAGGCCCCAGAGCTGCTGCCCGCTATCACTCGTCGCGGTAGGCCCGTGCGTCGAGAGCACCACGACTGAGAGCACGGTCCAGGCGAGCATGAAGCCGCCGATCAGTGCGGCAACAAACGGCAGCGGCCTGAGCACAGACTGGCTGTCAACGTCGCCAGTGGGCGTGACAAGGAACCCGAGGCCCACGAGGAGCGCGAGCATGGAGGGCGCCACCCAGCCGACGTAGTTGCCCGAGATCGCGACGACTTCAATGATCTCCCGCCAAGCACCGCCGTAGTGGGGCGTGCTCGAACTCTCGGCCGCGAGCATCGCCGAGCGAGCGAAGAACGCGAGGAAGAACACGAGTGGCCAGAGCAGGGATCCGGCTGCGAATAGCGCCACCGATGCTCCCCAGCTGTCGGACATGGCCTGGGTACCGCCGACGGGCGACGCAGGATCCTGGGGAGTGAGTTCTGGCTGTGTGGTCATAGTGCTCTTCAGCGATAGTACCCAGACCGCGCCCGCTCCGGGCGAACGAACGCATTGCTCCCGCGGCGCGGGCTGGCAATTCGCTGGAGATAGGGCGCAGCCGGGCTGAGCATGAGCGCGTTCCGGGCGATACTGAGAGCACTCCCGTCATCGTCGAAGGAATCCTCATGGCGCACATGCTTGCCACCTATATCGCCCTCCCCGGCACGACCGCCGAGGCCATGGAGCACTGGCAGGAGGTGTTCGGGGGCGACCTTGAGATCATCCGCTACGGTGAAGCGCAGCTGAAGAATCTCCCGTTTGATCCCCCAGCGAACGCGGTCGCACACGCCTCGCTCACCCTGCCAGCCGGCGTGATCACGGGCGGCGACGTGATGGATCAGAGCAACGAATACCCGGTCCGTGGCACTGCCTACTCGCTGCTGTACACGACCGACACCCCCGAAGAGGCGCAGCTCTACATCGATCGCTTGAGCGCCGCGGGCGGCTCCATCGGAATGCCATTTGAACAGGCCCCGTGGGGCGACTGGTACGGCCAGGTGTTCGATCGCTACGGCGTGATGTGGGCGTTTTCCTGCGCCGTCGCCTAACCGACCCGCTCGCGCCGTGGAAGGGGCGGAGCCCAGGGCCTCGGGCAGCTCTGACCTCGGGCAGCTCGAACCACGGGCAGGGGCACCAGGGCAGTCGCGCAGCACCAGGCGCTCAGGCGGCGTGCTACTTTCTAACTCCCACAGAGTTCAGACCGAGGAGGCGCGGTGGTAGAGAAAGTCACAGGCCCGAAGTCATACTTCCCTTCGATCGAGGCGAAATACGGCAAGAGCATCGAGGAGTGGTTCGAGCTGCTTCGTCCGCACGCCGGCGAACCGCACATGGCACAGGTCGCGGTGCTGAAGACGCTCGGGATGGGGCACGGCCACGCCAACGCCGTCGTACACGTGTTCCGCGCAGAGCATGGCGGTGCCTGATGTCGCAGGTAGCACCCGCAATGTCGCCGTCCGCGATGCCCGTGGCGGAGGTGTTCGACAAGGTCACCGGCCCGCGCCGCGCCGAGGCTGACGAACTGCTCGCGCTGCACCGGGAGGTGAGCGGCGAAGCCCCGGTGGTGTGGGCTGGCCGCATCATCGGCTTTGGCGAGTACGAGTACCGCTACGACAGCGGTCACGGCGGCCGCGCCCCCGTGCTCGCCTTCGCGACCGGGCCGCAGCGCCACACGCTATATCTTCCCGAGAACTTCGCCGAGCGCTGGCCCGACCTCATCGAACAGCTCGGCCCGCACCGGGCGAGCAAAGTGTGCCTGTACATTACGCGACTGAGTAAGGTGGACCGCGGCGCGCTGCGGGAGTTGCTCGAACGATCCCTCGCAGACACCCGGGGCGGGAACGCGCCCTAGGGTGAGTATCGCGAAACGCCGAAAGTCACAGGGGTTTCAAATTGCCGAGGGTTAGCCTCGCAATATGAGCAACACCGCACCGATTCCGCGAGCTCCTCTTCCCGTTATAGGCGACGAGATCACCATTTCGCCGAGTGAACTTCGTTCCCTCGGCGGTGAGCTCCAACGCTTCATGCTCGAGTACCGATTCGCGATGCAAGAGATCGAGACGAAGCTCGCGATCCTCCGCGAAGAATTCGTGCATATGCACGAATACAACCCGATCGAGCACGTGTCGAGCCGAGTGAAAAGCGCAGAGAGTCTGCTCTCCAAGGTCGAGCGGCGTGGGGTGAGCCCGGAGGTTGGGGCGATCCGCCGCGAGATCCAAGACATTGCGGGGGTGCGGGTGACCTGCGCGTTCATCCGCGACGTCTACCGGTTGTTCGGACTCCTCACGCAGCAGGACGACATCACCGTGCTCGAGGTTGAGGACTACATCGAGCACCCGAAAGCGAACGGCTACAAGAGCCTGCACGCGATCCTCTCTGTTCCCGTCTATCTCTCGAGCGGCCGCGTCGACGTGCCTGTCGAGGTGCAGTTCCGCACCATCGCGATGGACTTCTGGGCGAGCCTCGAGCACAAGATCTATTACAAGTATCAGCGGCAGGTGCCCGAGGAGATGATGGCCGAGCTCAAGCAGGCCGCCGACTCGGCCGCCGAGCTCGATACGCGCATGCAGTCGCTCCACGTGCAGATGCACGGTGAGCCGCCGCCGACCTCGCCGATCAACCTGCAGGAGATCCGCGAGGTGCGCGAGCGCATCCGGCGCGTGTAGGCGCGGGGCAGCGGGGGATCGCCTGAGGTCACTGGGGATCGCCTGAGGCCGGCCCCAGCATCAGCGTGCCGCACCTGAGCCTCATCCAGGCGGCGCAGCCCGCCTAAAACCCCCTAGGCTCGAAGCGTGGAACACAGCGAACACCTCCCCGGCGGATCCGGCGGCGTCTGGCGAATCCGCGACTCACACGGCGAGACGCGCGTACACCGACCCACCGGCCCCTGGACGCCCGCCGTGCACGAGCTACTCGCGTTTCTGCGGGAGCGCGGGCTCGAGCAGATCCCCGAGGTCTACGGGATCGATGCCGAATCACGCGAGGTGCTGAGCTACCTGCCAGGTGACACGCTCGATCCAGAAACGACGCAGCCGAGCGATGCCGCGCTCGCCGCGGCCGCTCGCTGGCTCCGCCGATTCCACGACGCCGTCGCAGACTTCGAGCCGACGAGCGACCTCTGGCGGCAGGGACATCAGCCGCTCGACCGAGCGGGCGGCGAGATCATCTGCCACAACGACCCGGGGCTTTACAACTGGGTCGTCGTCGACGGCGAGTTTGCCGGCATGATCGACTGGGATCGCGCGGGCCCCGGGCTCCCCATCGATGACCTCGCGTTTCTGGTGTGGAGCGGCGTACCGCTCCTGCGGGAGATCCCCGCCGCTGACGCGGCCCGCCGCATTCGGCTCGCGGCCGCCGCGTACGGCGGGGTCGACGGCTCGCAGCTGCTCGACGCGGTCACTCACCGCATGGGGCTGATTGCCGCCAGGTGGCAGGCTGGCATCGCGCGCGGCGACGCCGGAACCCTTGCGCTGCGCGACTCGGGCATCATGGCTCGCCACGAGGCGCGGGTCACGGACTTTACTGCGCGCCGCGAGCAGCTTCGCGAACTCGTGCGCACCGCCACGACGGAGCAGTAGGCTTCACACAGAGCCCAGCTGGGCGGCCGGGCCAGCCACATGTCAGCGGAACACAGGAGTGCGCGAATATGACGAAGACCTGGCCAACTCACGCCTCGGAGCAGCTCACGCTCGGCGACGGCGGCATCGAAACCGCGCTCGAGTCACGGCTCGGGCAGCACCTGCCTGAGTTCGCGGCCTTCGTGCTGCTCGGCACGGTTCAGGGACGCGCTGCGCTCCGCGAGTACTACCGGCCGTACATCGAGTTCGCCGCCGCGGCTGACGTTCCCCTGTTGCTCGACACTCCAACGTGGCGGGCGAATCCCGAGTGGATCGCGCTCGTCGACGGTGGTGGGGAACAGCCGGGCCGGCTCGCATCCCTCAACGCCGATGCGGTCGCGCTCGTGCGTGACTGTGCGCTCGGGCTCGCGCCGGACGCGCGCATCGAAGTGAACGGTGTCGTCGGGCCGAGATTTGACGAGTTCGTCGCGGCGGAGCGAATGAGCGCTGCGGACTCCGAGGAGTATCACGGACCCCAGGTGCGCGCCCTTGCGGAGGCCGGAGCTGACCGGGTCAGCGCGGTAACGACGCTCGATGCGGCGGAGGGGATCGGCGTGGTCCGCGCCGCAGTCGGCGCTCGCGTGCCGGCCGTCGTATCGTTCACGGTTGACGCGCGCGGGCTGCTGGCCGATGGGTCGAGCATCGCAGACGCGATCCGAGCCGTTGACACAGCGACCGCGGGGGCGGCGCTCGGGTTCGCGGTGAACTGCGCACACCCTGAGGAGGTCGCGCGGGGGATCGCCCCGGCGGCCCCCGAGACGGCTCGCCTGATTGGGTTCCGGCTCAACGTTGCCCGCGAAGGTGAGGAAGGTGCGGGTGACGGGCCGGAGGAGTTCGCTCGGGCTGTGCATGAACTGTCTGCGCTCGCGCCCACGGCGAAGGTGCTTGGTGGCTGCTGCGGCACCGATGCCCCGCACATTTCGGCGGTGCTTACGCGAGCGCGCCGGGGGTAGCTGGGGGCTTGTGGCGCGGTTGTGGGCGGTCTGCGACGGCGCACGCGGCGGGCCCCCAGCTGGCTTGCGGACTGGCTCGCGGCGCGCTCGCGCCCTGGCTCCCGGAGGGGCCTAGGCCACGCATAGTTCGGCCACTGTTTGCCAGCGGATCTGGGAATTCAGGC